>NZ_JAMYTH010000033.1:0-64812 GCF_040322415.1 Mesorhizobium sp. M0152 | reverse complement strand
TAGGGCAGTAGGGCAGTAGGGCAGTAGGGCAGTAGGGCAGTAGGGCAGTAGGGCAGTAGGGCAGTAGGGCAGTAGGATGGCATCTCGTGAGCGCGGCTTTCTGCACACATACTGCCCTACTGCCCTATTCCCTTATTTCCTATCGATTGCGCCGCCGCTCCGCCGCTGGCTGGAACGCCACGCGGGCGTGGTATTTGCAGTAGGGGCCGGTCTCGGCGGCTTCGTTGCCGCAGAAGTTGAAGTCCTCGGAAAGCGGATCGCCGTTCGGCCATTTGCAGGTCCGTTCGGTCAGCTCGACGAGCTGCAGGTGCCGCGAGATCGGCACCACGACATTCTCGACCGGGCGGATATAGTGGCGCGCCACCGGTTCGGCGTCGAACTGCGTCTGCAGGGCCGTCGCGCCGATCGATGTCGTGACGTGGCGTGTGGCACTTGCCGCCCGCGCCACCGATTTCTGAACGGTCGATCCTTGCGTCGCCTTCTTCTGGCGCGCGGGGCTCGCCGTTGCGCGGCCGCGACCCGACAGCTTCAGCCTGTGCACCTTGCCGATGACGGCATTGCGGCTGACCCCACCAAGTTGGGCAGCAATCTGGCTTGCGCTCAGACCCTCCGACCACAGTTTCCTGAGAAGTTCGACCCGCTCGTCAGTCCAGTTCATGAGACCGCGCTCCTGCTAAGCGTGCGGCACTCGGAATCCATTCCCGACCCAGCACCACTGCTGGGGCAGACACCACATATATCTGGTGATTAGGTCCGCCGCACGAAATCTAGTTATTTCCCGACTACAATTACCTTATGCGCTGACTCGGTGACAAGAGTCCCGGGCGCAACACGAATCAGTTTTTTCGGTTTTCCCCAACTTGCCCGGTCGCTTATGACCCGGCGTCTCGTCGGAGGGCTTGCCGCGTGGCACTACGCGACGTTTTCGTTGACTTCATGGCCGAAAAACCCGATAAGCCGCAAAGGCCGCCGCTTTGGCGGCTTTTTGATTTTCCGGTACCGGAGACGCATATAATGAGCGGTTCGGCGCTTTACGAGACCTTTTCTCGGGCACCCCTGGCCTTCGACCACGGGGAAGGCACATGGCTGATTACCGACAAGGGCGAGCGATATCTCGATTTCGCCGGCGGCATCGCGGTCAATTCGCTCGGCCACAGCCATCCGCATCTGGTCGCCGCGCTCACCGAGCAGGCGGCAAAGCTGTGGCATGTCTCCAACCTCTATGAGATTCCGGGGCAGAGCCGGCTTGGCGAGCGGCTGGCCGAGGTCACCTTCGCGGACAAGGTGTTCTTCACCAATTCCGGCGCAGAGGCCCTGGAATGCGCGATCAAGACGGCGCGGCGCTATCATTTCGTCAAGGGAAATCCCGAGCGTTTCCGCGTCATCACCTTTGAAGGCGCCTTCCATGGCCGCACGCTGGCGACCATCGCGGCCGGCGGCCAGTATAAATATCTCGAGGGGTTCGGACCCAAGGTCGAGGGCTTCGACCAGGTCGGCTTCGACGACATCGACGCGGCCGAGAAGGCGATCAATCCGGAAACCGCCGCGATCCTTATCGAACCGGTTCAGGGTGAGGGCGGTATCCGCCCGGTGCCGACGCAATCGCTGAAGCGGCTGCGTCAGCTCTGCGACCAGCACGGCCTGTTGTTGATCTACGACGAGGTCCAGTGCGGCATCGGCCGCACCGGAAAACTGTTCGCGCATGAATGGTCCGGCGTCACGCCCGACATCATGGCGATTGCCAAGGGCATTGGCGGCGGCTTCCCGATGGGCGCCTGCCTTGCCACCGACGAAGCGGCTGTCGGCATGACCGCAGGCGTGCATGGCACCACTTTCGGCGGCAATCCGCTGGCCATGGCGGTCGGCAACGCCGTTCTCGACGTGGTGCTGGAAGACGGCTTCCTGGAAGACGTCCAGCGCAAGGCGTTGCTGATGAAGCAGGGGTTGGCGTCTGTCGCCGACGAGTTTCCCGAAATCATCGAGGACATCAGGGGCAGCGGGCTGATGCTCGGCCTTAAATGCGCCATGCCCAACACCAAGGTGAACATGGCGCTGCGCGACCAGCATCTGTTGGCTGTCCCGGCCGGCGACAATGTCATTCGCCTGCTGCCGCCGCTCACGGTCACCGACGCCGAGATCCACGAAGCTCTCAACCGCATCCGCGCCAGCGCCAAGGGCCTGGCGGAGGCGATCGCCTCCGCCGCCGCGAAGTAATCCCGGAAACATGCCGATGAGCCCTCGTCACTTCACCGATCTTTCCGCTGTTTCCGAAGGCGACCTGCGCTTCATGCTGGACGATGCCGTGGTGCGAAAGGCACGTCTAAAGGCCGGCGAGCGGACCAAGCCGCTCGAAGGCAAGGTGCTGGCCATGATCTTCGACAAGCCGTCGACGCGCACACGGGTCTCCTTCGACGTCGGCATGCGCCAGCTTGGCGGCGAGACCATCATGCTGACCGGCACCGAAATGCAGCTCGGCCGCTCCGAGACCATTGCCGACACTGCCAAGGTGCTGTCGCGCTACGTCGACGCGATCATGATCCGCACCACCTCGCATGAGCGGCTGCTCGAACTCACCGAGAACGCCACCGTTCCGGTCATCAACGGGCTGACTGACGACACCCATCCCTGCCAGCTGATGGCCGATATCATGACCTTCGAGGAGCATCGCGGCCCGGTTGCCGGCAAGACCATCGCCTGGACCGGCGACGGCAACAATGTGCTGCATTCGCTGCTCGAGGCCTCGGCGCGGTTCCGCTTCAACCTCAACGTCGCCGTGCCAGAAGGCAGCGAGCCGGCACAGAAGCATGTCGACTGGTCGCAGGCGCATGGCGGCAAGCTCTCATTCACCCGCTCGCCCGAGGAAGCCGTCGACCAGGCCGACTGCATCGTCACCGACTGCTGGGTGTCGATGGGCCAGGAGCACCGCGCCCGCGGCCACAACGTGTTCTCGCCTTATCAGGTCAATGCCAAACTGATGGCCAAGGCAAAGCCGGACGCGCTGTTCATGCATTGTTTGCCGGCGCATCGCGGCGAGGAAGTGACCGACGAGGTCATCGATGGCCCACATTCGGTGGTCTTCGACGAGGTCGAGAACCGGCTCCATGCGCAGAAGGCCGTGCTTGCCTGGTGTCTTGGCGCTTGAAGTGTCTTGGCGGTTGAAGTGTCTTGGCGCCTGAAGTGTCTGCGAGCTTGATCTGCGCGAGTGCGATGCCTATCTGCGCCGCATCACGCAAATCAAGCGCGTTTCGTCGCATGCTCCCGAGAGGGCGGCATGGCCGCGCCCTGGAGCCTTGTCATGTTGGAAACTTATCAAGTGACTGAACATCATCCCAAACTCGGCGAGTTCGGCTATGCCGGCGACGACCACGTCGTGCCCTTCGAGGTCGGTCCGCTCGACGTGCGCGGCCGTACCGTCCAACTCGGGCCGATGCTCGATGCCATTCTCGGCCGTCACGACTACCCCGAGCCGGTCGCCCGGCTGCTGGCGGAAGCCTGTGTTCTGACGGTACTGCTCGGTACCTCGCTCAAGTTCGAGGGCAAGTTCATCCTGCAGACCCGCACCGACGGGCCAGTCGACATGCTGGTCGCGGATTTCTCGACGCCCTCGGCGCTGCGGGCCTATGCGCGTTTCGACGCCGACCGGCTAGAGGCGTTGGTCGCAGCCGGCGAAACGTCTCAGCAGACGCTGCTCGGCAGCGGCGTGCTGGCACTGACCATTGATCAGGGTGCTCATACGCAGCGTTACCAGGGTATCGTCCAACTCGACGGCGAAACGCTGGAAGACGCGGCACGCACCTATTTCCGCCAATCGGAACAGATCCCGACGGATATCAGGCTCTCGGTCGCCAAGTTGTTGACGCCAAGCGTCGGCGGCGCGCGCGAACAGTGGCGCGCCGGCGGCATCCTGGCTCAGTTCCTGCCGCAGTCGCCCGAGCGCATGCGCATTCCGGACCTGCCGGGCGGCGACGGCGATCCGCGCGACGAGATCCACGACCCAGCCGACAATTCCTGGCAGGAATTGCTGGCCTTGCTCGGCACCATCGAGCCGACCGAACTGATCGATCCGACGATCGGCGCCGAGCGGCTGCTCTATCGTCTGTTCCACGAACATGGCGTACGCGTCTTCGGCGGCGTCCCCGTCACCGATCAATGCTCATGCTCCAGGGACAAGATCCGTGGCATCCTCGAGGGCTTTTCGGCGCAGGAGATCAAGGATAGCACCGAAGATGGCGGCATCCATGTCGCCTGCGAGTTCTGCTCGACGCAGTACGATTTCGACCCCGCGGAATTCGCGGCTCAATAAGCACCTTCCTTCTCCCCGTTCTGCGGGGAGAAGGTGCCCGGAGGGTGGATGAGGGGCGGCGCTGGTTTTTGGGCGATTGTCTCGCGTCCGCAGGCGCGGTTGTGCATTGGAGATGCCCCCGCGGTCCGATGCTGCCTCTCATTGTCCTGCCGGACATTTCTCGCCGTTAATGACGGGAGAAAAACGCTGTCGTCGGAGCCTTCGCCAACCGTTAATTCACCGTCCGCCGCTTGCCCGGCAGGTCCAGCGAGAAAGCGGGGATGGCGACGTCGAACGTCTCCCCGCGCTTGTTGCGCATCGTGTAGTGCCCGACCATGATACCTGACGGCGTCGGGAGCGGGCAGCCGGACGTGTATTGATAGCTGTCGCCGGGATTGAGCTCGGGCTGATCGCCGACCACGCCGGGGCCGCGCACCTCCTCGACCCGGCCGGTGCCGTCGGTGATGTGCCAATAGCGCGACAACAGTTGCACGAACTCGTCCGACTGGTTGTCGATCGTTATGTGGTAGCCCCAGACATAGCGGTTCTCCGAAGGATCCGAGCGATCCTCGAGGTAAAATGGCCTGACCTGCACTTCGATCTGGCGCGTGACGGCGCGATACATGAGCGGCTCCAAACAATCCAGGCGGAACTTTCGGCGCTCTCCGCGGTTCGGTCAACGGAGCGCGGCCTTTGTCGCCAACCCTGAGGGGGCAGGTGCCGACAAACAATGTCATTTAAGTGACACATGACAATGATGGTGTGCGCCAACCACCGCCGGGCGACTCGGGCGCTCTGTCGAACTGTCGAAAACGGCCCTGCGCGGGCCGGTTTTTGTGGAGTGACCGGATCTCGATGGAACTCGCTCTCATAGCCGCATCGCTTTCTACTGCTCTCATTGTCTTGAACATCGCCAGCATCGTGCTCGCCGCCTCGCGCCTGAGGCGACGCCACATCATGGCACCGCCGACCGGCAAGCCGATGCCGGTGTCGATCGTCGTGCCTTCGCGCGGCGTCGAGCCGTTTACGCGCGAGACGCTGCAACGCGCTTTCTCGCTCGACTGGCCACGCTACGAACTGATCTTCTGTGTCGCCCATGCCGACGATCCGGTGGTCAAACTGATCCGCGCCGCCACCGCCCGCTTTCCCGCCGTGCCCGCCCGCTTGCTGATCGGCAATGACCGCGTCAGCGCCAATCCCAAGCTCAACAATTGCGTCAAGGGATGGGAGGCGGCGCGCCACGACTGGGTTATCCTTGCCGATTCCAACGTGCTGATGCCGAGGGATTACGTCCAGCATCTGCTGGCGGCATGGGGGCCGGAAACCGGTCTTGTCTGCTCGACGCCGATCGGCTCCCGGCCCGACGGGTTCTGGGCCGATGTCGAATGCGCCTTCCTCAACACGCTGCAGGCCCGCTGGCAATATGCCGGCGAGGCGCTCGGCCTTGGCTTCGCGCAGGGCAAGAGCATGCTCTGGAACAAGCCGATGCTCGACGCCAATGGCGGCATCCGCGCGCTGGCGGCTGAGATCGCCGAGGACGCCGCCGCGACCAAACTGGTGAACGGCCTCGGCTTGCGCGTCAATCTCGTTTCCTCGCCGTTCGAGCAGCCGCTCGGCCGGCGCACGCTTGGCGAGATCTGGTCGCGCCAGGCCCGTTGGGCGCGACTGCGCCGCGTCACCTTCCCGCTCTTCTTCGCGCCCGAAATCCTGACCGGCGCCGCGGTGCCGCTGGTGCTTGCGCTGGTAGCGGCGGCGAGTGCCGGTTTCAGCCTGCCGCTGACCTTCGTCGCCGTGCTGGCGGCCTTCTATCTTCCGGAATGCGCCCTGGCTTGGGGCAAGGGCTGGCACCTGTCGCCGCGCATGATCGCGGCTATGATGATGCGCGACATGATCGTGCCGGGGATGTGGGCGCGCGGCTGGCTTGGCGGCGCCGTCGACTGGCGCGGCAACGCGATGACCATTGGCACCAAGGCCGCCGAACTGGAAGAGACGCCGTCGAGTGCCTGATGGCAGCCAGGCGCGCTACCTGGGCCGATCCTATATTGCGGCCTTCAACGCCTGTGCGATGTCTTCCAGAAGATCGTCGCTATCTTCCAGGCCGACCGACAGCCTGAGCGTACCCGGCCCGATGCCGAGTTCGGCCCGCGCCTCGTCGCTCAAATTCTTGTGCGTCGTTGTCGCTGGATGGGTGATCAGGCTCTTGGCGTCGCCGAGATTGTTGGAGATCAGCACGATGTCCAGCGCGTTCTGCAAGGCGAAGGCCGCCTGCTTGCCGCCCTTGACCTCGAGGCAGATCAGCGTCGAGCCGCCCGACATCTGCTTCCTGACGATATCGGCCTGCGGATGGTCGGCGCGGCCGGGATAGATGACGCGGGCAATCTGCGGCTGCTCGGCCAGGAAATCGGCGATCTTGCCGGCGCTCTCCGTCTGCTGGCGCACGCGCAGGGGCAGCGTCTCCAGGCCTTTCAACAGCGTCCAGGCATTGAAGGGGGACAGGCTCGGACCTGTGTGGCGGAAATAATCGTGCAAATTCTCATCGATCCACTTCTTGTCCGACAGGATCACGCCGCCCAGACAGCGGCCCTGGCCGTCAATGTGTTTGGTCGCCGAATAAACGACGATGTGCGCGCCGAGCTGCAGTGGCTTCTGCTGCAAGGGCGTGGCAAAGACATTGTCGACGACAAGCCGCGCGCCGATCGAATTGGCAAGCGCGGCGACGGCGGCGATGTCGACGACTTCCAGCGTCGGGTTGGTCGGGCTTTCCAGGAAGAACAGCTTGGTGTTGGGCCTGACCGCCTTTTCCCAGTTGGCGATGTCGGTGCCGTCGACCAGCGTGGCCTCGATGCCGTACCGCGGTGCCAGCGTCTCGACCACCCAGCGGCAGGAGCCGAACAGCGCGCGCGCCGCCACGATGTGGTCGCCAGCCTTGGCGCTGCACAGGAGCGCCGCCGTCACCGCCGCCATGCCGGAGGCCGTGGCGCGTGCATCCTCCGCGCCTTCCAGCGCGCACATGCGCTTCTCGAACATGTCGACGGTCGGATTGGCGTAGCGCGAATAGATGAAGCCCGGTTCCTCGCCCTTGAAGCGAGCTTCGGCGGCCTGCGCCGTTTCATAGACATAACCTTGGGTCAGGTACATCGCCTCGGAGGTTTCGCCGAAGCCGGAACGCAGGGTTCCGCCGTGCACGAGTGCGGTCTGAGGTTTCCAGTTACGCTTCTTGGTGCTCATTGTTTTGTTCCAGACACAAAAAAACCGGCCGCGAAAGTCGCAACCGGTCCATACGGCCTCGCGGCCCGACGGTCCTTTAGCGACTTGTTTAACGTGGCTGCAAGCCGACCGGCCAAATCACCACGGGATAACGACCCTTTAGACCCGCGCCACGCTTGCGTCAATTGTCGGCTTCATTAAGAGAGTTGTACCAAGCAGGTTCGGCAGAAGCGTTCCACGGTTTTGCGGCAGGGATCTGCGACAAGAAATCGCCCGGTCTTGGAGCAGGCGGCCTTTGCGGCAGACAGGCATTCTTCCCGATCAGGACATTTCGGCGCTGTTCCAGTCCGGCGCGCTGAAGTCGCCGCGCGCGCTCGATGCCGACCAGATCCAGCCGGCCAGCCTCGATCTGAGGCTTGGCGACAAGGCCTGGCGGGTGCGCGCTTCTTTCCTGCCCGGGCCCAACCACAAGGTGTCGGAAAAACTCGACCGGTTGAAGCTGCACGAGATCAGCCTCGCCGACGGCGCCGTGCTGGAAACCGGCTGCGTCTATATCGTGCCCCTGCTCGAAACCCTGGCGCTGCCGGCGAAGATTTCCGCCTCGGCCAATCCGAAGAGCTCGACCGGACGGCTAGACATCTTCACCCGTGTCATGACCGACCGCGGCCACGAGTTCGACAAGATCGCCGCCGGCTACCATGGCCCGCTGTACCTCGAAGTCAGCCCGCGCACCTTCCCGATCGTTGCGCGCACTGGCTCGCGCCTGTCGCAGATACGCTTCCGCACCGGCAACGCGCTCTTGTCGGAGGCCGAACTGAGCGAGTTGCATCGCGCCGAGATGCTTGTCGCCACCGAGCCGCCGAACATCTCCGGCGGCGGCATCGCGCTGTCGATCGACCTCAAAGGCGATCAAAGCGGGCTGGTCGGCTATCGCGGCAAGCATCACACCGGCCTCGTCGACGTCGACAAGCGCGCAGCACAGGAGGTCGTCGATTTCTGGGAGCCGATCCACAAGAGCGGCGCCGGCGAATTGGTGCTCGACCCGGACGAGTTCTACATCCTGGTCAGCCAGGAGGCGGTGCATGTGCCCCCGCTTTACGCCGCTGAGATGACACCCTTCGATCCATTGGTCGGCGAGTTTCGCGTTCACTACGCCGGTTTCTTCGATCCAGGCTTCGGTCACTCGGCGGCTGGCGGTACCGGCAGCCGGGCGGTGCTCGAAGTGCGCAGCCATGAAGTGCCGTTCATTCTCGATCATGGCCAGATCGTCGGCCGGCTGGTCTACGAACACATGCTGAAACGGCCACAGGCGCTCTATGGCACCGATCTCGGCTCCAACTACCAGGCGCAGGGCCTGAAATTGTCGAAGCATTTTCGCGCCGCGCGCTGAACGTCGATTCCAGTCAGGCAAAATACTTGCCTGTCATGGCGGGCCATGCTTGGCTGCCGTTGCCGGCCTCGACATGACGGCACTCAAGGGGAACAAGAAGATGCAGATTTCGAAATGGATCCTGTCGGGGGCGGCGGCCGCCATGCTGGCGCTCGGTGCCGGCTCGCTGTCGGCCGAGGCGGCGGAAAAAATCAAGATCGGCACCGAGGGCGCCTATCCGCCGTTCAACACCATCACGTCGGACGGCAAGGTCGTCGGCTTCGATATCGACATCGCAAACGCCCTGTGCGCGCAGATGAAGGTCGAGTGCGAAATCGTCACGCAGGACTGGGACGGCATCATTCCCGCCCTGCAGGCCAAGAAGTTCGATGCCATCATCGCCTCGATGAGCATCACCGAGGAGCGCAAGAAGCAGGTCGCCTTTACCCACAAATACTATACGACACCGCTCTCGCTCGTCGCCCTGAAGAACAGCGACATCGCCTCGACCGAACCGGCGGCACTCGCCGGTAAGACGGTCGGCGCACAGGCTTCGACAACACAGGCCAACTACGCCCAGGACGTCTATGGCAAGGCAGGCGCCGAGGCGAAGCTCTACCCGACCCAGGAAGAGGCGATCACCGATCTCCAGAACGGCCGCCTCGACGCCGTCCTCTCGGACAAGTTCGTGCTGATGGACTGGATGAAGAAGGCGAGCGACGGCTGCTGCAAGATGGTCGGCGACGTCAAGGGCACGGAGACCGAAGCCGGCATCGCCGTGCGCCTGGAAGACACCGCGCTGCGCGACAAGCTGAACGCGGCCATCGACGCCATCGTCGCTGACGGCACCTACAAGAAAATCCAGGCCAAGTATTTCGACTTCGACATCTATTGAGAAACTGCCGATCTCCCCGCGAGTGGGGAGATCGCCCCATCACAGCGCCTTCACCGCCACCTTCACCGGCTGCTCGATCTCAAGCGGGTTGCGCAGCGGCAGGCCGAAATCCGTGGCTTCGATCTCGAAAACGTCGCCGGCTTCGGTCTTGATACCGTCGGCGAAGGACAGCGTCGCGGTGCCGAACATGTGCACATGCACGTCGCCCGGCTGGCGGAAGGCCGAATATTTGAAATGGTGGTGTTCGAGATTGGCGATGGTGTGCGACATGTTGGCTTCGCCCGACAGGAACGGCTTTTCCCACAGCATCTTGCTGTCGCGGTAAATGCGCGAGGCGCCCCGGACATCGGCGGGGAGATCGC
This sequence comes from Mesorhizobium sp. M0152, assembly GCF_040322415.1. Taxonomy (NCBI): domain Bacteria; kingdom Pseudomonadati; phylum Pseudomonadota; class Alphaproteobacteria; order Hyphomicrobiales; family Phyllobacteriaceae; genus Mesorhizobium; species Mesorhizobium sp. M0152. The sequence continues at coordinate 54,697 of NZ_JAMYTH010000033.1, read as the reverse complement.
CGACCAGGATCTCCGGCCCAAACGAGGCGTTGCGCAGCTTGGAGTGGGCAAGGAAAAGGTAGTTCACACGCTCGGTGACATGGTCGGAAAACTCGTTCGACAGCGTGAAGCCGACACGGAACGGCGCGCCGTCGTCGCCGATGACATAGATGCCGGCAATCTCGGGCTCCTCGCCGGCGTCCTTGGCGAACGCCGGTGACAGCAGTGCCGCGCCAGGCGCCACGGCCATCGTGCCATTGCCCTTGTAGAACCATTCCGGCTGTACGCCGACCTGGCCTTTCGCGGGTTTGCCGCCTTCCAGGCCCATGCGGAACATCTTCATGGAATCGGTGAGTTGCTCCTCGCCATCGGTGCTGAGCTTCTTGTGCATGGAATCGCGCGTCGCCGCCGAGCCGAGATGCGTTAGCCCCGTGCCGGTCAGATGCAGATGCGCCGGATCGGGATGGTTGATCGGCGACAAAAGCCGCCCCTTCTTGTAGGCGGCTTCCAGGTCGATCGTCTCGCCGAGCCCCTTGCGCTCGATCAGCGCGGCGAGGCCGACGCCGGTGCGGGCGGCTTCCATCGCCAGCGAATAGACGCTGCGCGCCCCGTTGATGATCCGGGTCTTGCCGCCGTTGCGGGCAACGACACGGATGGTCTCGGCGTCGTCGAGAATCTGCGAGATCAGCATTATCAGTCCTCTCTCATATGTCTTGGCATGGTTGCCTTTTGGCAAACCCTAAACTGCGCGGCTCGGACTGGCCGCGCCACGGGTTGAACTCTTCATCCGGATTGCGCTCGCGAGCCCGGTCCCTGAGGGGACTTCTTCGAGCCGGCGAATGCCGGCAGCGCCGCGACCGTATGCCTCCTGCTTGCCTGGCCTGAAGCCTGTTCAAGCCTTGTTCTTGTTGTAGACGTCGAAGATCACGGCGCCGAGCAGCACCAGGCCCTTGACCACTTGCTGCCAGTCGACATTGACGCCCATGATCGACATGCCGTTGTTCATCACGCCCATGATAAAGCCGCCGACCACCGCGCCGATGACCTGACCGACGCCACCCATCGCCGAGGCGCCGCCGATGAACACCGCGGCGATGACGTCGAGTTCGCTGCCGAGGCCTGCGGCCGGCACGGCCTGGCCAAGGCGCGCCGCGATGATCAGGCCGCCAAGCGCCGACAGCACGCCCATATTGATGAACACCATCAGCGTCAGCCGTTCGGTCTTGATGCCCGACAGCTGCGCGGCCTTGGCATTGCCGCCCATTGCATAGATGCGGCGGCCGATCGTCATGCGCTTGGTGACGAAGACGAACAGCGAGATCAGCAAGCCCATGACGAGCAGCACCACCGGCAGGCCCCTGTAGCTGGCGAACTGGTAGACCAGGAACAACGCCAGCGCACTGCCGACCAGCGTCTTGATGACGAACAGGGGAAAGGGCTCGGCCTCATAGCCGTGGCGTTCGCGTTTGCGTCGCGTCCGCAGCCCGAAATAGGCATAGGCCAGAACAGCGACCAGGCCCAGCACGATCGTCGTCATGTGCAGCGTCAAGCCGCTGCCCAAAATCGTCTTGCCGGCTGCATTCACCGTTGGCGGGATCAGCGTCAGCGGTCCGATGACGTCTGGAATGAAGCCGGAGCTGAGCGCCTTGAAGCCGGCAGGCAGCGGCCCGACCGAAGATCCGCCGCCGAGCAGCGCCTGGCAGATGCCGCGGAAGATCAGCATGCCGGCCAGCGTCACGATGAAGCTCGGTATTCGATGATAGGCGATCCAGTAGCCTTGCGCCGCGCCGATCAGGCCGCCCACGATCAGGCAGACGATCGAAACCACCAGCGGGTTGCTGAATATCCCGAGCGGCCAGATCACCATCATCATCGCCGCCAGCGCGCCGATGAAGCCGGCCACGGACCCCACGCTGAGGTCGATATGGCCCGACACGATGACCAGCAGCATGCCGAGCGCCATCACGATGATGAAGGAGTTCTGCTGTACCAGGTTGCTCAGGTTCACCGGTTTGAACAGCGTTCCCGACGTGGTGAACTGAAAGAACACCATGATGGCGATCAGCGCCAGGATCAGGCCGTATTCGCGCAGGTTCGTCGTCAGCGCCGATACGGCGATGCGTGGACGCTGCCCTACATCCTCGGCGACGTTGCTCTGCGGGGCGGGGGCGCTTTCCGTACTCATGCTGCTTTTCCTTCTCCCCGAACGATGGCGCGCATGATTTTTTCTTGGCTTGCGTCCGCCGCGGGCATTTCGCCGACGATGCGGCCTTCGTTCATGACGTAGATGCGGTCGGTGATGCCGAGCAGTTCTGGCATTTCCGACGAGATGACCACGATCGCCTTACCTTCAGCGGCGAGGCGCGCGATGATCGTATAGATTTCATATTTGGCGCCGACATCGATGCCGCGCGTCGGCTCGTCCAGGATCAGCACTTCCGGGTCGGCGAACAGCCATTTCGACAGCACCACCTTCTGCTGGTTGCCGCCGGAAAGATTGCCGGTCATCTGATAGACGCTGGAAGCGCGGATATTGGTCTGCTTGCGATAGTCGTTGGCGACGGCAAGCTCGCGCAAATCGTCGATCACGCTGTGGCGCGACACGCCGCCGAGATTGGCCAGCGTAATGTTGTGCTTGATGTGGTCGATGAGGTTGAGGCCGTAGGTCTTGCGATCCTCGGTCACATAGGCGATGCCGTGCTCGACTGCCCTGCTCACCGAGGAGACATCGATCGGCTTGCCCTTGAGCAGCACCTCGCCGGTGATGCGGCGGCCATAGGAGCGGCCAAACAGGCTCATCGCGAATTCGGTTCGCCCGGCGCCCATCAGCCCAGCAATGCCGACCACCTCGCCCTTGCGCACATTGATGTCGATGCCCTTGATCACCTGCCGCTCGGCATGGAGCGGGTGATAGACCGACCAAGTCTTCACTTCGAACACGACTTCACCGATGTCAGGCTCGCGTGGCGGATAGCGGTCGTCGAGCGAACGGCCGACCATCGAGGTGATGATGCGGTCTTCCGAGATGTCCTTCTTGGCCAAGGTTTCGATGGTGCGCCCGTCACGGATGACGGTCACCTTGTCGGCGACCCGGTTCACCTCGTTGAGCTTGTGCGAGATCAGGATCGAAGTCATGCCTTGACGCTTGAATTCGAGCAGAAGGTCGAGCAGCGCCTGGCTGTCCTTTTCGCTGAGCGACGCCGTCGGCTCGTCGAGGATCAAAAGCTTGACCTCCTTGCTCAGCGCCTTGGCGATCTCGACCAGCTGCTGCTTGCCGACACCGATGTTGGTGATCAGCGTCTTGGGGTCCTCCTTGAGGCCGACCTTCTTCAACAGGGCGCTGGTGCGCGCCTCATTGGCGTGCCAGTCGATGACGCCGTATCGGGCGTGTTCGTTGCCGAGGAAGATGTTTTCGGTGATCGACAGCATCGGCACCAGAGCAAGCTCCTGGTGAATGATGACGATGCCCTTTCGTTCGCTGTCATGGATGCCCTTGAATTGGCATTCCTGGCCCTGAAAGATAATCTGGCCGTCATAGGTGCCGGAGGGATAGACGCCCGACAGCACTTTCATCAGCGTCGATTTGCCAGCGCCGTTCTCGCCAACCACGGCGTGGATCTCGCCTTCCTCGACCCGTAGGTTGACGTTCGACAGCGCCTTGACGCCGGGAAACGTCTTGGTGATGTCCTGCATCTCCAAAATCGTCGAGGCCATGGGTAAAAGTGCTCCTGCGAGACCCGCAACAATACCGGGGTCGCTGGTGAACGAAAAGGGGCCCTGCGTCGCGCAGGACCCCTGGCTATGCAACCGAATTTACTTCAGTTCGTCGGCCTTGATGTAGCCGGAGTCGACGACCAGAGCCTGGTAGTTCGACTTGTCGACCTCATGCGGCGTCAACAGGATCGAGGGAACGACCTTGACGTCGTTGTTGTAGGTCTTTTCATCGAGGCCTTCCGGCTTGCCGCCCGAGAGCACCTTGTCGACGAGTTCGACGGTGGCCTTGGCCAGTTCGCGGGTATCCTTGAACACGGTCGAGTACTGCTCGCCCGAGATGATCAGCTTGACCGAGGCGGTCTCGGCGTCCTGGCCGGTGACGATCGGCCACGGCTGAGCCTCCGTGCCGTAACCGACGGCGCGCAGCGAGGCGGTGATGCCGCGCGACAGGCCGTCATAGGGCGACAGAACGCCATCGACGCGGCTGCCATCCGAGTAGTTGGCGGAGAGCAGATTGTCCATGCGCGCCTGGGCGGTAGCGGCGAGCCAACGCAGCGTGCCGACCTTGTCCATGCCGGTCTGGCCGGACTTGATCTTGATCGAGCCGTCGTCGATCAGCGGCTGCAGGACGGAAATCGCACCGTTGTAGAAGAAGAAGGCATTGTTGTCGTCGGGCGAGCCGCCGAACAGTTCGACGTTCCACGGCTTGGTGTTCGGGAAGCGCTCCTTCAGACCCTTGACCAGCGAATTCGCCTGGATCACGCCAACGCCGAAATTGTCGAAAGTGGTATAGTAATCGACATTGGCCGTCTTCTTGATCAGGCGGTCATAGGCGACGACGACGACGCCGGCATCAGCGGCCTTCTGCAGCGCATCCGACAGGGTGGTGCCGTCGATCGAGGCGATGATCAGCGCCTTTGGACCCTTGGTGATTTCGTTTTCCAGCTGGCTGAGCTGGTTGGGGATGTCGTCCTGCGCATATTGCAGGTCGACCGTATAACCCAGAGCCTCGAGCTGGGACTTGACGGCGTCGCCGTCGTTGATCCAGCGCTGCGACGTCTTGGTGGGCATCAGCACGCCGACGAGACCCTTGTCGGCCGCGTGCGCCGAATAGGTCATGGCAGCGATGCCAAGGGCCGCGACGGCGGCCAGCGTCTTGATGATCTTCACAATTACTCTCCCTGGTTGATGGACGCGATACCTCGGGGCTTCGCGGGCCGCGCAGTCGAGCAGAAGCGCAAGCGCCACTGTCGTCTATCGATCTCCGGTATCCTCCCAATCGGCCCCAGGACACTGATTCCAATCGACACGATTTTCCTCGTCATCGACTGGCACGTCCCAGGACGCACGAAGGGTGTGGCTCTTTGCTATAACTGTCAAATGCGATCTTTGATGGTTGCTATACCATGATTGATATGTGTTATTGAGACGCGACAGGTCGCATCGAATGCCGTCCGGCTCTATGTCGAAGCAAGGAAAGCCATGGCAGCACTACGAAATCCGGCCGCGGCTTCAAACGATTACAGCGAGAAGCCGGGCGATGGCGAAACCCTGCTGCGCAGCGGTCTCAGCCTGCGTCACATGCGCATGATCGTCGCGCTCGACGACCATGGCCGCGTGAGCGCGGCCGCCCAAGTGATGAACATTTCGCAGCCGGCTGCCTCCCGCATGATCAGCGAGATGGAGGCCGTGCTGGAAGTCAGACTGTGCGAAAGGCTGCCGCGCGGCGTCACCTTGACACCCTACGGCAAGGCGCTGGCAAGGCGCGCGCGCTCGATCCTGCTGGAGATGCGCGAGGTCGATCGCGAGATTTCAGAGCTCAAGGCGGGCAAGGGCGGCTCGGTGTTTCTCGGTGCCGTCACGGCGCCGGCGATCGAACTGGCGGTGCCGGCAATCCGCGAAATACGCCGCGTCTATCCGCGCATCGAGATTAACATGCAGGTGGAAACTTCGAATGTGCTGGCGCGCGAGCTGATCGCCACGCGCCATGATTTCATCATCGCGCGCATCCCCGACGATCTTAATCCGCGGCTGTTCGAGTCCCGCGTCATCGGCGTCGAGAAAGCCTGCCTGATCGTGCGCCGGGGCCACCCGCTCACCAGGACCAAGGCGGTGCCGCTGGAAGACACCGCCGCCTACGACTGGGTCTTCCAGTCGGGCGGCTCGCCGCTGCGCCAGGCGATGGAGAGCAATTTCCTCAACCGCAACATTGCCCTGCCGGACCGTATTCTCAACACCAGTTCGCTGCTCCTGACGCTGGTTATGGTCGCGCAGTCCGATGCCATCGCACCGGTATCGATCCAGGTGGCGAAATTCATCCAGAATCCCGATGGGCTGGCGGGCGCCATCGACGTCGTCCAGACAGAATTCGACATCGAGGTCCGGCCTTACAGCCTCATCACGGTCAAGAACCGTGTGCTGTCGCCGGCGGCCAAGATGCTGCACGACTTCATCCTGCGCGAAGTCGGGTGATGGAACGAGAATCGCGCCCGCGCGTTCAATGCAGTCGGTGTGCTCGCTGGAGCCTGTTTGGGGCGAGGGAACGAGGTGCCGATGTTCGACAGCTCGGGAGGTTTTGATGGAACGTCGGTTGTTTCTCACTGGAATGCTTGGCGTTGCGGGGGCAGTGGCGCTTGCGAGCGTAGCTGGATCCGGCAAGGCGGTTGCCGGCGTTCCCGCCGGCAACGGAATTCTCGATGAACTGGACAAGCCGGATCCAGCCGTCTTCGAAGGGGACGAGCAGGTCGAACTGGAGCAGGTCTCCCATCGTCGCTGGCATCGACGCTACTACCATCGCCGCCGGGGACGGCGCCGCGTTTGGAGAAGGGTCTGCCGTCGGTACTGGCGCTATGGCCGCCGCCGTGTTCGCTGCTGGCGCGAGCGCGTATGGATCGGCATCTGGCTCTGACCGGCTAGCGCGAGCGATTCCCGAGAAAGTGCGAAAACGGGCTTTCCGTTCAGAGTTGCGCCAAGACAGAGGAGAGAGCGGCTCGGCGTTTGCGTGAACCGCTCACACTGCCGGAAAGGCCGGCCACCGCGGCGTGGCCGGTGCCTTCACTTGGGAAATATGCTGCCATCCACGGATCGCGGTTGATTTTCCCACGCAGCCGGGCCTCGGGCGGACCGCCAACGAGGCAAATTCTTCAAGAGACGGAATTTTATGGAACCCTGATCGGTCTTTCCGCGTTGCATGCCATTAAAGCGGAGTTGTGATTCCTGCCGTATGGCCGTCGAGGAGAGGGGCTGAGTGTCTATGCCGGTGATGGCCTCGAAGGGCCTTGAAGACGGTCATTCCGACCCTGTCGCCTCTGCGACCGAACACGCTTGGAAGGGCGTGGCAATATTGGCCGAGGCCCGCAGCGGCTCCGAATGGCTTGCCAGTCTTGCAAACAGCACCGGACTTTTGGGCAAGTCCAGGGAATGGCTCGATCCGGACCATCTGGGGTTCAAGCCGAAATCGTTTGAAGACCTTCATCGCGCCGTAATCGATCGCGGTGGAACCGCCAATGGCAGGTTCGCCGTAAAGTTGTTTCCGCGGCACCTTCACTGGTCGCAAGCGAAATATGGAGCTGACTTCCTCGCCGAATGCATCAGACGCCATGCCATGGGCCTGATCCTGCTGGAGCGGCGGGACCGCCTTCGTCAGGCAATCTCTTATTGTCGGGCGAAGGTAACCGGCCATTGGAAAAGCACAATGGACGGCAAGGATCTGGTTCCGCAATACGACTTCGCGGTTCTCTGCCAGGTCTATTTCCGGTTGGAGCAGAGCTATGCCTTCTGGGAGGCCTACCTGCGCATGGCCGACTTGCCCTACGACCACTTGTTCTATGAAGATCTGGTGAACGATCCCCGCCCTTACCTCGCCTCGGTGGCCCGGCTTTTGTCGGTTGAAATGCCGGACTGCGAGTTCAAGACGAACTTGCAACTACAACGCGACACATACACCGAAGAGTGGGTGGAGCGGTTCAAGGACGACGCCAAGTCGAAGGGTGTTCTGGCTCACATGCCCGACAAGATGGCGCCGCGGAACATCGACAATCTCGCCCGGTTCCTTCTGAAAAAGCAGATGCGGCTCAGCTAGCCATAAAGCAGGCGCAACGCCTTGCGCCATATGGAGCGGGTAGCGGGAATCGAACCCGCGCGTTCAGCTTGGGAAGCTGACAGGCTACCATTACATCATACCCGCGCGTGCCCTCGTTACCATGAGGATCGGACTTGGGGCAATCGCAAAGCGGTCTTCACAATGCAGGCTGTGGCGGTTCCCCGGATGCCGTCCCGGGATTGCTGCTTTGCTTGGCGATCTCGCTTCCGGTGGCAAAGCTTGGCCAGTATTTCAAGATGGCGAGCGTCGCGCCGGCGGAAGAGAAGTGGCCATAGTCGAAGTAGAGGAATTGCCTGGTGCCGGCATCGGCGTACGAACAGCCGGCTCCATCGCACAGATAGGCCAGCGGATCTATGAAGGTCGCTCCTTTGACGAACGGCAATACCCGCTTGTTGATGTCCGGATCCATGGCCATCGGCCAGGATGTGTTCACGGCATGCTGCCGTTTTGCGAAGAACGCGATCTTCTGGACGTCGGCGATGAATTCGGGAGACTGGCCGATGACATAGACCTTGACGCCCATGTCGCGAAGCCGGTCGATCGTCTTCTGCAGGCCATCGAAGCCCCTGACCTCGTAGTCGGTCCACCGGCCGCTCAGGATCACCGCCTGGATACCGGCATCGCGGATGATCGAAAGCGCCTGTTCGTTGAAACGCGTGCAGGCAGGCCGGGCATACGAAAAATAGCTGAGGTTGGGCGGGCAGCCGGCATAGGTGTACTGAATGACATTGGCCTGGATTTTCTGGGCGTTCGCCTCCAGCCCCGAAACGTAATGGGCGGCGAAGGAATCGCCCCATAGCAGCACATTGCTGGCAAAGCCCCGCGTGCGCGTGCAGTCGGCGAGATTCCAGTCTTCGATCCGGTTCCCGCCCTCGTTGAAACAGATGCCGTTGCGCCAATCGCCCACCTGGATCCGTTCCATCGAGAAGTCCGGGAAGCGTTGCGGAAAGCCATTGCCGAGCGCGCCGGCCAGACCGCCGACGCACAACAAGCTGATCGCTGTCGCCGAAAGGCCGAAGATCGGCAGCGGTGCGGTGAACGCCCGCTTCTGGCGAAAGGGCTGCTCGACATATTTCCAGGAGAATGTCGCGAGCGCGAAACTGGCCACCGTCATGGCGATGATGGTCGGCACGCCAATGGCTTTCAGCGAGAGATAGTGGACGAACGAATTGATCGGCCAGTGAACGAGGTACAGGGAATAGGAGATGAGCCCGACCCAGACCAGAGGGGTCAACCGAAGCACGCGCGTGGCGAGAGTTGCCGGCCTGTCCGCATGATTCTGGCCGGCATAGATGAGCAGGGCCGTCCCGATGCAGGGGAACAGGGCGTTATAGCCCGGAAACGGGTCGCTCTCCGAAATCGTCACGAAGCCGAAGGCGATCAGGGCGAAGCCGGCAAGGCCGATCAGTTCCATCGCCGGTCGGCTGGCAAGCGCCGGGGGCTTCTTCAGCATCAGCATGGCGCCGAGCGCCAGTTCCCAGATGCGTGTCGGCAAGAGATAGAAGCCAGCGGTCGGCGCCAGCGAGGTTGCCATGACCGCCAGGGCAAAGCTGCCGATGGCTATCGGCAGGAGGATCGTGAGCCAGCGCTTCGAGACATATCGGTAGATCAGGTACACAAGGATCGGCGCGAAGATGTAGTACTGCTCCTCGACCGAAAGCGACCACGTGTGCAGCAGCGGCCGCAGTTCGGCGTCGATGGAGAAATAGTTCGTCGTCTTCCAGAAATAGATGTTGGACCAGAAGGTCGAGGCGGCGATCACGCTGAGGCTGAATTCGTGCAGGTCGGACGGCAGCAGGATGAACCAGGCCGCGATGCTCGCGAGCAGGATGACGAAGGTCAACGCCGGCAGGATGCGCCGTGCGCGGCGCCAGTAGAAGCGACCGATCGAGAACTGTCCCCGCTCGAGATCGTCGAGCAGGCTGCCGCTGATCAGATAGCCCGATATGACGAAGAAGATATCGACGCCGGTGAAGCCGCCTGGAATGGCGGACACGCCGAAATGGAAGAGTACGACGGGCAGCACCGCAACGGCCCGCAGGCCATCGATGTCGCGCCTGTAGTTCATTCGACCGGCCCGCACGCCGCCGCCCTTCGTGCGGCCGAGCCCGACACGCCGTTTTCGCGGCGATGCCCTCCGTCATACGAAAAGTCGTGGCGCGTCGATCTCACGGGCTACCCTCTGCGCACAACTTTGCTGCACTGCAATATCAGTGTCAAGGCACATGCGGGTTGTTCGAACGCAGGCGAAGCCGGTTTGTATGGCGCGGCAGATCAGGCGTCAGGCGCCGGGCAGGTAGATCACGGCATTGTCGTCCGCATAGGCCCGTTTCCAGCCCAACTCCGTAAAGAAGGGAATGCGGGTGTCGTTGGCCCCGAGAAGCGCCCAGCCTACGGCGTATTTCTTGAGCTGGGCTTCGAGCAGCGGTTTCCCGTCGCTGTGTCCCGTCGCGTCGTCGGCTTTCGTGAACCCGCCCAGGAACAACTGGTCCGTCCTTCCGTCGATATAGGTCTTGATTTCATGGAAGATCAGCGTGCCGCCGAAATTGTAGGAATTCAGCACGTTACCGGACAAATGGTGGTCCCGCGCGAATGCGAGCGCCCCGCTGGCGGACGTCTTCGCACTTGGCGCGATCTGGTAGGCGCTGCCGAAGATCGAGACCGCGCCGATCAGCAAGACAAGAACCGCGCCGCAAAGCGCATAAAACCGCTTGGCGAAGAATTTTTCCAAACCGTCGCGCCTTTGCGCCAGCCAGGTCGTGGCTGAAAGCGAAGGATATTGCTGTGCGACCTCGATCGCGATCACCAGGGGAACCAGCAGGAAGAACAGATACATGAACCGCTGGTGGCTGAGATAGACATGCAAGGTGAAGACGATGAACAGCGCCTTGGCCCAGCCGATCCGCAGCCGTGATGTCAATAGCGCGAAAAGCGCCAACAGCATCACGGCTTCCTTGAACAGCTCTTCCTGAGCGTTGAAGGGCCGCCACTCCAGGATGAGAGGCACCGCCTCGTTGCCATAGGCGACGGTGAGCGTGGCCAGGATGGCCTTCACGCCATAAGGATGGATCAGGCTGACCAATGGGCACAGCAAGCCGAATGCAATCCATTTAGCCAGAAGTGCGGGTTTCGACAGGCCCGAACGCGCCAGAAGATCCAGCCCGGCGAAGCCGGCGATGACGAAGCTCAAGGTGAACGTGGCATGCAGGTTCGCCCACAACACCACAAGCGCAAGCAGCCACAGGGGCGGCGGTCTTTCGTCCCGCGCCGCGCGAAACAGCATTGCCGTCCAGATGACGATGATCGGCAGAGTGAAGACGTGAGGGCGCGCCGTATAGATCGGGGCGACCAGGAAAGCCGCGACGAAAGCCAGCAGGATCGCCAGTACGGGCTTCAACCATGCGCTTAGGAACCATGCCGTCAGGAAGACCGTCAGGCCGACCGTGGCGATGATCAGTGCGGCGACGCCATTCCAGCCGCCGGCGCTGTAGGCAAGGGCCAGAAGCACCTGCCCCAGCCATTCCTTGGCGATCCAGGGCTGGCCGGCGAACGTATAGGAATAGGGGTCGACGGTCGGAAATGTGCGGTTTGCCAGGAAATCCAGCCCGGCCTTCACTTGCCACCAACTGTCGGGGTCCAGAAGGAGGGCGCTGGCATGCGACGCCAGCACATATGCCACGGCGCAAGCGCAGAAAAGGCAGAATATCAGCCTGCTGCGCTGCGCATCCTCGAGCGACGGGTTGGCCATCGCGATTGCCGCGGCCTGGTTCATCTCGCTTCCGGCCGCTTTGCATTCATTCCGGTCGGCGATCGGCGATCGTCGGTGCCGCCGACGAACACGAAAAGGACCGAGCCCAGCGCCGTGTTGAGAAGCCCGACGGCGCCAAGTCCCGGCAAATCGGACAAAGGGCCGACGCGCCGAGGCCATTCCCGTTGCGCCCGCGCCTCAGCCACGGACGGCTCTTTTCGCCATTTCCTGCAGGCGGTGGACGGGCAGGTCGCTGTTTTCGACCATAGGGCTGCGCGAAACGATCTCATTGACGAAATAGAGCGGCCGCCGCTTGGTTTCCATGTACATGCGGCCGAGATATTCGCCGAAGATGCCAAGCACCAGAAGCTGGACGCTGCCCAGGATAAGCATGATCGCTGCAAGGCTCGTCCAGCCGGGGAGCACGTTGCCGATGGACCATTCGAACAGCGTGTAGCCAAGCACGACCAGCCCGAGCAGGCCGAACATCATTCCCAGCAGCGAGGCGAACCGCAACGGCACGATGGAAAAGCTGGTCATCGCGTCGACCGCCAGGAGAACCATCTTCTTCAGCGGGTAGTGGGTAATGCCGGCAAAGCGCCGGTGCCGTTCATACGAGAAGGCGACCTGCTTCAGCCCGATCCAGCTCACCATGCCGCGAATGAACCTGTAGCGTTCGGGCATCGCGTTCAGATGGTCCAGCGCGCGGCGGCTCATCAGCCGGAAATCCCCGGAATCCGGTGCGATCTCGACATCGACCATCCGGCCTAGCAGGCGATAGAACATCGAGGCGGAAGCCAGCTTGAACCAGCTTTCGCCGTCGCGCTTCACCCTTTGGCCATAGACCACGTCGAAGCCTTCATCCATCTTCGCCAGCATCGCGCCGAGCAGTTCCGGCGGATCCTGAAGATCTGCGTCGAGGATGAGAATGCGCTGGCCGCGGCAGAACTCCAGCCCGGCGCTCAAGGCGATCTGGTGGCCGTAGTTGCGGGCAAGATCGATGGCGACGACATGGTCGTCCTTTTCAGCCAGTTCGAAAATGGCTTCGCGGGTGCCGTCGGTCGCCCCGTCGATGACAAGCACGATCTCGTAGGATGGACTTTGTTCAAGGCATGCGGCGGTGACGCGTCGATGAAGCTCGGCCACGCCGTCGCGCTCATTGTAGCACGGTACGACAACCGACAGCATGACCGCGCGGTGCGCGCCGATTTTTTCCGTTGCCACCAAAAGCCTGGCTCCCGCTCCTTGCAAGGCAATAGCTGCAATTGGTTAGAAAACAGATAAGCCGGCCGGATCGCCGCGCCGTTGCCATCGCGCATAGATCGCGCCTGGCTTGATGGATAGCCGCCAAGCACGTATTCCTGAGTAGGCGCCCCTGAGTCTGGGCGTCCAATCCGGAGGCAGGCCTTGTCCGCACTGACGCGCTTTCTCGGCGACACGCCGTTCAGGGTGATCCTGAAGCTGCTTGTGGTGTCGTTCCTCGTCGGCCTCGTCATGAATGCCTTCGGCTGGTCGCCGGTCGACGTGCTCTATGGCATCCAGAAAATCTTCCGCGACCTCTGGAACCTCGGCTTCAACGCGGTCTATCGTTTTCTCGGCTATATCCTGCTCGGTGCCGCGATCGTCATTCCGGCCTTCATTCTGCTCAGGATCGCCAATTACCGGAAGTGAGCCGTTAGGCGTAGCCTGAGGCGGCCTCGAACAGGATGGCGTGGCGAGCGGCAAGTGCCCGGACATCGGTCGAATAGCCGCCGCCGATGACGCCGCAAACGGGAATGCCGAGCGCGCGAAAATGACCGATGACCGTTTCGTCGCGGGCACGCAGCCCGTCATTGGAAAGCAACAGTCTGCCAAGCCGGTCCTGCGCATGGACGTCGACGCCGGCATTGTAAAAGACGATGTCCCAGTGCGCCCTGGCCGACAGCTCCGGCAGGATGGCGGCGAGCCGTTCGATATAGGCAGCGTCGCCCGTGCCGTCGGGCAGCGCGATGTCGAGGTCGGAGGCGATCTTGCGCGCGGGGTAGTTGCGGTCGCCATGCATGGAAAAGGTGAACACGCGCGGATCGTCAGCGAGAATGTCCGCCGTGCCGTCGCCCTGATGCACGTCGAGATCGACGACCAGGATGTTTTGCGCACCCTCGGCCAGCAGCACCAGCGAGGCGACGGCGACGTCGTTGAAGGTGCAGAAGCCCGCACCTTGCGCGCGCCGCGCATGATGGCTGCCGCCGGCGGTATTGCAGGCAATGCCATGGCCTAGGGCGAGCCGCGCCGCCAGCACGGTGCCGCCGGTGGCAAGCTGCGCGCGCAGCGAGACGCGCGGGCCGACCGGAAAGCCGATCTCGCGCTCGATTTTCTCAGGCACGGCGCACGTGACGACCTGGTCGACATAGTCGCTCCCATGGGCAAGCTTCAGCCATGACGCAGGCGCCCGTTCCGCGATGTTGAGCGCGCCGGCCAGGCCGCCTGCGCGCAAGGCTTCCATCAGCAGTGGATACTTGCTCATCGGAAAGCGGTGGTTGACGGCGAAGCCGGCATCGTAGTCGGGATGATGAACGATCTGCAAAGGCATGAACCGGATCCGGTGGGTTCGCGCCAGACCGGGATTTCGGTTGGCCGTCGCGGCAAGAGTGGTGGCGCGGTGGCCGGAAAATGGGGCACATCGGACGCTCGATCAAGCCGCAATCGCAAGGCCGCAATCCTTTGGACAATGGTGCAATCCCGGCCCACGTCAGGCCCTTTGCCGTCACCAACCGCTCGGTGCTCGCCATCGCGGTGCCGATGACGCTCGCTTATCTGACGACGCCGATGCTCGGCCTTGTCGACACGGCTGTCGTCGGCCAGTTCGGCGACGCCGCCTTGCTCGGCGGCCTGGCGGCCGGCGCGCTGGTCTTCGACGTCGTCTTCACCACCTTCAATTTCCTGCGCTCCGGCACCACCGGTCTCGTCGCCCAGGCTTTCGGGCGCGGCGATGCGCTGGAAGAACAGGCGGTGTTCTGGCGCGCCGTGCTGATCGCGGTCGTCGCCGGCGTCGTGCTGGCGGCCCTTTCGCCGGCGATCGCCGCCGGCGGCCAGTGGTTCATGGATGCCGGACCGCGCGTCAGCGAGGCGATGGGCGTCTATATCCGCATCAGATTGCTCGCCGCACCGTTCTCGCTGATCAACTACGCCATTCTCGGCTATGTCCTCGGCCGAGGCGAGGGCGGGCTCGGGCTGATGCTGCAGCTCGTACTGAACGGCATCAACATCGCGCTCTGCATCCTGCTTGGCCTGGAACTTGGCTGGGGCGTCGCCGGCGTCGCCTGGGCGACGGTCACCGGCGAATTCCTTGCCATGCTGCTCGGCCTCGCCATCGTCATCAGGCGGTTCCGGGCGACACCGCCCTTGCCGCGCCATCGCCTGCTCGACATGACCGCCTTCCTGCACATGCTGTCGCTCAACCGCGACATCATGATCCGCTCGTTCTCGCTGCTCGCCGCCTTCGCGCTGTTCACCCGACAGGGCGCGCAGTTCGGCACGGTGACGCTGGCCGCCAATGCCGTGCTGATGAACTTCTTCCTCGTCGCCGGCTATTTCCTCGACGGTTTCGCCACAGCCGCCGAACAGCTGGCCGGCCGCGCCGTCGGCGCGCGTGCCGCCGCGCCGTTCCGGCGGGCGGTGCGGCTGACCTTGTTCTGGGGCTTCGGGTTGGCCGGGGCCGCAACCCTGGTGCTGCTCTCGGCCGGCGCCGATCTGGTCGCTGTCGTCACGACATCGCAGGAGGTCCGCTCGGTGGCCGACATCTACCTGCCTTGGGCGGCGTTCACAGCGCTGAGCGGCGTGCTGGCGTTTCAGATGGATGGCGTCTTCATCGGCGCGACGTGGTCACGCGACATGCGCAACATGATGCTGTTGTCGTTCCTGGTCTTCGCCACCGCGCTGCTGACGCTGGCACCCGCCTTCGGCAACCACGGCCTGTGGGCGGCGCTGCACGTCTTCCTGCTGGCGCGCGGCTTCAGTCTGCTCGCCATTTTGCGGCTGCGGGTGCGCACGGCTTTTGGTTAGCTGTTGTTTCCAAGGAGCGTTCAGGCGTCAGCCAGCGCAGTTCCAGGAAAAGTGTGAAGCGGTTTCCCGTCCGGAATTGCGCCGAAGCAAAGAGATGGAGCGGCTCGTCGTTTCCATGAAACGATGAACCGTTCTAGAAGCGATAACGGACTCCAACCGTATTCGCGTTGGAACCCTCTCCCATATTTCCAAACGTGCCACCGGCGCCGGATCTGTGGTGGAGTTGATAGACAAGCTCGACGTTGGGAGCTTGCCTTAGCCTGAAAGAAAGCTCCGCGCCGATGAAACCAAGGAACGACGCGTCGCCGTCGTAATAGATTTCGCGTTCGCGTTCGATCTTGGTGGTGCCCGTAACGGCACTCAGACCGGCCGTCAGTGCGGGCGCAATCGCCAGGTCGCCGATGACAAGGCCCTGGTGACGAACCCTAACCCCGGCCCAAACTTCTCCTGAAGTGTCGTCGTCCTCGCCAAATCTTACGGCGGCCCCGGTCACACCGCCAAGAACGAAACCGGCGCCAATATCGGCGAAGTCGCGGCCGTAGGCAGCTCCGATTATGTAATTGTTGGTATAGTCGGCGCCGAAGACGTTGATGGTATTCCCGAAGGACCCGGTCGCAAAGACGCCACCAAAGACATAGACGTCGTTCTTCGTCGGTTGACCGGCAGCGAAAGGATCGTCGGTTGCAAAATAGATGAAGGGAGAACTGTTGTCGGCGAGGGCGCAAGTGACGGAACCGGTTAGGATCAGTGCAGCCAAAGCCGCTTGCACCCCGCGCATGCACAAGCTCCGAATCAATCGTCAATCGATCATCTTTCTTCCGGTATTTCACGGGAAGAAGCAAGTTCCCTGCTTCAGGAATGGAAGAGGCTCTATTCCATTGCTTGACCAAGGTCTCTTTCCGAACTGCGGGTCAGCGCAGCAAATCGGATTCCACTTTGCCAACGCTACCTACTCCACGCCTATAGTCCAGAGCAGTTAGAGCGGCTTTGACGCCCAGGAATCGAGGCGGCTGTCGCGCAACTCGCGAATGGACTTGAGGTTTTCTCTCTCGGCAAAGCGAGCCATGCCGGAAACGATGCGGCCCGGCAGCGCGGGCCCGGCATAGATCATGCTGGTGTAGAGCTGGACGAGGTCGGCGCCGGCACGGATCTTCTCCAGCGCCGCATCGGTGGAATCGACGCCGCCGACGCCGATGATGGCCATCTCGGGACCGAGCAGCTTGCGCATCCTGGCCAGCACGATGGTCGAGCGTTCGAACAGCGGCCTGCCAGAAAGCCCGCCGGTCTCGCGTACAGCTTCGCCGCTGCGCAGCGCTGGCCGGGAGATGGTGGTGTTGGACACGATGACGCCGTCGATCCGCTTTTCGATGACCTCGGTGGCGATGTCCTCCAGTTCGGCTTCGACCAGATCCGGTGCGATCTTGAGGAAGATTGGCGGCTGCGCCGTGGCCGCGGCACGCGCCGCCATGACCCGCGACAACAATTCGCCGAGATGCTCGCGTGCCTGCATGGTGCGCAGGCCCGGCGTGTTGGGCGAGGAGATGTTGACCGTCAAATAGGTCGCATGGGGCGCAAACCTGATGACACCGCGCTCATAGTCCCCGACGCGGTCGTCACTGTCCTTGTTGGCGCCGATGTTGACGCCGACGATGCCGGGACCCCTGCGCGCGGCAAGGCGTCTTTCGGCGGCCGCATGGCCTTCATTGTTGAAGCCCAGCCGGTTGATCACCGCTTCATCCGCCGTCAGCCGGAAGATGCGCGGCTTCGGATTGCCGGCCTGTGGCAGCGGCGTGACCGTGCCGACCTCGGCGAAACCGAAGCCGAGCCCAAGCAGCGCGTCGGGCACCTCGGCGTTCTTGTCGTAGCCGGCCGCCATGCCGAGCGGATTGGGGAAATCGAGGCCGCAAAGGCTGACTTTCAGCCTGGTATCGCGCACCGTCCGTGCGCCAACCGGCAGGCCGCAGCGCAGCGCCGCGATCGACAGGCCATGCGCGGTTTCCGGGTCGAACGTGAACAGCAGCTTCTGGCCAATCCGGTCGAGCACGCTCATTCGGCCTCCATTGCCGGGAATTGGTGCGCGCCGTCGGCGCCGAGCGGCAGCGGCCGGACCCACTTGACGGCTTTCAGGTCCAGCACGCCGTAAAGATGCGGAAACAGCGCGCCGCCACGCGAGACTTCGTATTTCAGGCCGTCGCCCAGGCACGTCCCATCGATGGCGACCAGCAGAAGGTCCGTCTGGCCGGCAAAGTGTTTCGCCGCCGTTTCCCTGACCTGCGCCGCCGTGGAGAAATGGATGAAACCGTCGGCGACGTCGGCTGGCGCCCCGGTGAAACGGCCATTCGTTTCGGCCTCGCGCCAGGCTGCTTCCGGGGTTATCTTGTAGATAATCTGAGACATGGTTGCGCTATAGTCCGAACCAGCCGCGCGGGAAAGGTCACGCCAAGGGTCTTCCCCATTTCCGGCGCAAACATGCGATAAATCCGCTTTGGCCATGGAGGACAACATGCGTCTGCAGCATATTTTGATCCCCGCCGCACTCGTTTCACTGGTCGCGGCTTCAGCTTTTTCGGAAGAAACCGACCGCTACCGGCTGGAAAAGTCGGCCAGCGGCTACATCCGCATGGATACGCAGACCGGCGCGATGTCGATCTGCGAGGAACGCTCGGGCCAGCTTGTCTGCAAGATGGCCGCCGACGAACGCGCCGCCTTCCAGGACGAAGTCGACCGCCTCCAGACCTCCATGAGGGCGATGGACGAGCGCGTCACCAAGCTCGAAAATTCGCTCTCCGCCCGGCTGGAGTCGAAACTGCCGAGCGAGGAGGATTTCAACAAGACGATGAGCTACATGGAGCGCTTCCTGCGCGGCTTCATGGGCATCGTCAAGGATATGGACAAGGACAATGGCGGCGGCGCCCAGCCCAACTCGCAGAAGACCTGAGCGTCCAAAATAGGGAAAACGCCGCGCGCTGGCTTTGCCGCTTGAAAACAGCGCGCGGCCCCTCATAATCGTCCAACTGATCCCGCAAAAAGCTGAAAAATCATCGATGGGATTCGGGGAGGGACATTTGCCGTCAGGCTATTCTTTCGTCATCGCCGACGATCACCCGCTGTTTCGCGGTGCGCTGCGCGAAGCGCTCGCCGGCATCGGCAATGTCGCCGCCATCCACGAGGCCGGCGATTTCGAGAGCGCCAAGGCGCTGCTCGTGGCCAACGAGGATGTCGACCTGGTAATGCTCGACCTGTCGATGCCGGGCGCCAGCGGCCTCTCCGGCTTGATCTCGCTGCGCGGCATCCATCCGGCGGTGCCGTTGGTCGTGGTGTCGGCGCATGACGAGCCGGCGACGATCAGGCGCGCGCTCGACCTCGGAGCATCCGGCTTCATCTCCAAGTCGGCCAGCATGGAAGAGATCCGCGCCGCCGTGCAGTCGGTGCTGGCCGGTGACATCGCCGCACCCGTCGGCGTCGATCTCGGCGTCGAGCGCGATCCCGAAATATCGGACCTGATCAAACGATTGCAGGCGCTGACGCCGCAGCAGACCCGCGTGCTCGGCATGCTGGCCGAGGGCCTGCTCAACAAGCAGATCGCTTATGAACTCGGCGTGTCGGAAGCCACAATCAAGGCGCATGTCTCCGCCATTCTGCAGAAGCTCGGCGTCGACAGCCGCACCCAGGCGGTGATCCTGCTGTCCAAGATCGGCAGCGATCCGCTGCAGCCGGCGAGCTAGCGCCGGGCCACTGGAGCTGGTTCCGTTCGCGCGGGCAGGCTGGCCGCCGGCTTCAGCCTAGCCGCATCGACAGTTCGACGTCGTCGCTGAAAGGCGTGGACATGTAGCCGCCCGTGGGCGAGCGCACGCGCTCCAGATATTCGGGACAGAAATCGGCGTTGTCGGCGATGACCAGCGCACCTGGCCTCAGGCGGCTCTCGACCAGGCTGAGGATCTCCGGGTAGATCGCCTTGGCGCCGTCGAGCAGCAGCAGGTCGATCGTTTCGGGCAGGTCGGCGGCAAGGGTCTCGAGCGCGTCTCCCTCGCGGACCTCCACCAGGTCGATGAGGCCGCCCTCGATCAGGTTGGCCTTGGCCCGCATCACCTTGGACGGCTCGAACTCGGTGGTGATCAGGCGACCGCCGCCATTGTCCCTAAGCGCCGCGGCAAGGTAGAGGCTCGAGATGCCGAACGAAGTTCCGAATTCGATGATCACACGCGCGCCACTGCTTCGCGCCAGCATGTAGAGCAACGTGCCCGTCTCCGGGGAAACAGCAAGCCAGAGATCCTTCAGCCGTCCGTAGAGATCAACATATTCGGTCTTGCTCTCGAGCAGGCGTGTCCGCTCTTCGCGCGACAACTCGGCCGTTGCCGGGCTGGTCGCCGCGTCGGCCTCTTCGAACAGGCGGGCGAGCAGGGACGCCAGCGGGGTGTCGGTCAGGGTGTTCATGACAGTCTCCGGTCAAAAATGAGCGCGTTCTTGCGTCGAGTTCAAAATACGAATAAACCTTCAGGTTTCCAATTCGCATTGCCGAACCGAGATATGACCGAACGCCCAAGCCCTTCGATTTCCTCGCGAAAACAGCCCAAGCAAGCACGTGCGACGGAGCTCGTCGCCGCGATCCTGGAGGCTGCTGTTCAGGTTTTGGCGAGCGAAGGCGCGCAGCGTTTCACCACCACGCGCGTGGCCGAGAAGGCCGGCGTCAGTGTCGGGTCGCTCTATCAGTATTTCCCGAACAAGGCGGCCTTGTTGTTCCGGCTTCAGAGCGACGAATGGCGGCAGACCACCGATCTGCTGCGCGACATCCTTCAGGAGAGCCGGAAACCGCCGCTCGAACGGCTGCGTATCCTGGTCCACGCTTTCGTCCGCTCGGAGTGCGAAGAGGCCGCGGTGCGCGTCGCGCTCAACGACGCCGCTCCCCTCTATCGCCACGCGCCGGAGGCGCACGAGGTCCGGGCCTCCGGAGAACACACCATCCAGACCTTCATGCAGGAGGCGCTGCCCGAGGCCTCTGAAGCGGTCCGTGCCTTGGCCGGCGACCTGGTCACCACCACGCTCGGCGCGGTGGGAAAGCAGTTCTCCGAAACCCCTCGAACGTCTGCCGAGATCGAAGCCTACGCCGACGCCATGGCCGATATGTTCTGCGCCTATCTCAAAAGCCTCGAACATGGCTGATGCAGGCCAGAGGGGGCAAACGCCCTGAAATCATTCGGCCGCCGGCGCCAGTGGCCTGACCCTTGCCATCATCGAGCGCAGCACCGCGGGCTTCAGCGGCTTGTTGATCACCGGAATTTCCAGCCTGCCGGCGTCGGTGCGCACCTCGTTGGAGCGGTCGGCGGTGACCAGCACGGCCGGCAGGTCCTCGCCATGGACCGCGCGCAGCCTGACGATGATGTCGAGGCCGGTTTCGCCGACGAGATGGTAATCGGCAAGGACGATGTCGGGGCGGCCGCTCGCTGCGCTCTGCAGATCCAGCGAGCCGGACACTGTGTCGACGCTGCAGCCCCAGCCTTCGAGCAACAGCCGCATGCCTTCCAGGATGTGGGCATCGTTGTCGATACACAGAACGCGCAGCCCGGCCAGCGAAGCCGTGGCACGGGCAGGAGGCCTGGTTTCGATCTCGCGCCGTCTCTCTTGCACCGCCGCGACAGGCAGGATGACGGAGAAACGCGTGCCCTTGCCCGGATTGGAAAAGATCCGGATCTCCAGGCGCAAGACCCGAGCGATGCGGTCGACGATGGACAGGCCGAGGCCGAGGCCCTCGGCCTCGCGCGCGCCTTCGTCCAGCCGGGTGAATTCATGGAAGACGGTGTTCAGCTTGTCGCCGGCGATGCCGATGCCGGTGTCGATCACCTGGATTTCGGCCAGTTCGCCGCGCCGCCGCACGCCGACCAGGATGCGGCCCTGGCGCGTGTATTTGATGGCATTGGAGACGAGGTTCTGGATCAGGCGGCGCAACAAATTGCGGTCCGTCATCACCGTCAGCGACGACGGCATGATCGTCAGGCCGAGCTTCTTTTCGGCGGCCAGCGGCCGGAAATCGTTGCCGATCTGGCGTAGCAACCCGTCGAGGTTGAAAGCGGTGTCGTCGGGCTTCATCGCGCCGGCATCCAGCCGGGAGATGTCGAGCACGGCGCCGAGAATGGTCTCGACCGATTCCAGCGAGGATTCGATGTTGACCGCCGCCTTGCCGGCCGGTCCCTTGCCGGCCTTTTCGATCAGCGATGAGCAATAGAGCCGGGCGGCGTTCAAGGGCTGGAGGATGTCGTGGCCGGCGGCGGCGAGGAAGCGCGTCTTGCCTAGATTGGCCTCCTCCGCCAGCATCTGCGCCTGTGCCAGTTCCTCATTGACGCGGGTCAGTTCTATCGTGCGGGTCTTGACCCGTTGTTCCAGCGATTCATTGGCACGCTTCAGCGCCAGATCCTGCTCGACGCGCCCGGAAATGTCGGCATAGGTGGCGACGATGCCGCCGTCCGGCATAGGGTTGGAGCGCAGCTCCAGGATGCGGCCGCTGGTCTTCAGCTCCATCTGCCACGGGCTGACGAAACTGGTCAGCCGGTTGAGCATCGTCACGCGCTGATCGGCGGGGATGTCGCCGCGCTCGGCGAGATGGCGCAGGATCTGATCGAGCGAGACGCCGACCTGGCCCATCTCGTCGGGCAGGTCGAACAGCGTCCGGTACTGGCGGTTCCAGCAGATCAGGCGGAAATCGCGGTCGAAGACGGTGATCCCTTGCTCCATCTGGTCGAGCGCGATCTGCAGGAGGTCGCGGTTGTGCTGCAGCGCCTCGGTGGCGTCGTCGAGCAAGCGGAAGGCGTCCCGGGATTCGCGGTCGTGGCGCCGGAACAGCAGCGACAGGATCAGCCGCGCCGACGAAGATCCGACGGCGCTCGCCAGCAACTGCTCGGAAAAGCGGATGACGTCCATGCTCGCCTGTTCGTTGCCGTGTAGCGAAATGCCATTGGTCTTTTCGAACGACTGGAACGAGCGCTCGGTGCGCTCGACGCCGAGATAGCGCGCGATCGTGTCCTTGAGGTCGTTGACGGTAATGGCGGTGCGGAAGCGGCGCAGGCTGGGCATCGGGCCGGCCTCGCGCGGCACGAAGATCGCCGCCTGGATGCGTTCCAGCGGCACCGAGGCGCGGGAGAGCGAGCCCAGGACGAAGAACACGGCGTTGATCGACAAGCTCCACAAGACGCCGTGGTTCAGCGGTTCGGCCACCGTGCCGAACAATGCCTGCGGACGCAGCGCCTCGAAACCGAACAGGCCGTACACGATGATGTCGGTGTCGGTCGCGACAAGCGAGGGCAACAGCAGCGTGTAGCCCCAGATGAGAATCCCGGCGACCATGCCGAGCGCGGCGCCCCGCCCATTGGCGCCGCGCCAGATCAGGCCGCCGATCAGCGCCGGCGCGAACTGGGCGATCGCCGCGAAGGACATCAGGCCGATCGACGACAGGCGCGCGCTGTTGGTGCTCTCGCGGTAGTAGAGGAAGGCGATGAACAGCAGGATGAAGATCGCCCCGCGCCGCACATTGAGGATGAGCGTCGACCAGTCTTCGTTCTCGGACGTCGAGGTCTTGAGCAGGCGGCGCACGAACAGCGGAATGACGAGGTCGTTGGAGATCATGATCGACAGCGCCACGCTTTCGACGATGACCATGGCTGTCGCCGCCGACAGGCCGCCGATGAAGGCCGCCATCGCCAGCAGGTCATGGCCGCTGAACAGGGGCAGCGACAGCACGTAGAGATCGCTGCTGGTCCCGGTGCCGACCAGCGACAGGCCGGCGAACGCGATCGGCAGCACGAACAAATTGATCGCCACGAGATAGAGCGGAAACACCCATGTGGCGGTGCGCAACTCGGCTTCGCCGCGGTTCTCGACGATGGTGACGTAGAACTGGCGCGGCAGCATGATGATGGCGAAGCCGCTCAAGCCGGTCAGCACCAGCCAGGTGGCGAGCGAGGTGTTGTAGCCCATCGCCTGACGCACCTGCGCATTCTGTGCCAGCTTCGCGAACATGTCGCCCGGGCCGCCGAAGATCAGGAAGATGACCATCAGGCCGATCGCCAGGAAAGCGGCGAGCTTGACCACGGTTTCGACCGCCACCGCCAGCACCAGCCCGTCCTGGTGCTCCGTCGCGTCGGCATGGCGGGTGCCGAACAGCACCGCGAACAGCGCCAGGAGCATGGCGACGACCAGCGAGATGTCGCTGACGAACGGATCGAAGGAAGGCGGCGAACCGGTATAATGCTCGACCATCAGGCTGACCGAACCCGAGATCGCCTTCAGCTGCAGCGCGATATAGGGAATCGCGCCGATGGTGGCGATCAGCGTGGCGATCGCCGCGACGGTGAAGCTTTTGCCGTAGCGCGCGCCGAGGAAGTCGGCGATCGAGGTGATCTTCTCGGTCTTGGCCAGCCGCACGATGCGGTTGAGCAAGGGAAAACCGAACACGAACACCAGCACCGGGCCGGTATAGATGCCGAGGAATTCGAGGCCGCGTTCGGAGGAGAGGCCGACCGAGCCGAAGAAGGTCCAGGAGGTGCAGTAGATGGCTAGGCTGAGCGCGTAGATGAAGGGCCGCGCCCGGCTGGACCCGGATTTGGCCGAGCGCCGGTCGCCCAGGCTGGCGATGGCGAACAGCAGCGTCACATAGGCGATCGCGATGATGACGATGAACAAGCCCTGCACGCCTGGAATTTCCTCCTTTGCCGTGTTTCACCCGGCTTGCCCGGACGCAACCACAGCTTGGCGTCCGAGTCCATCGCGGCTTTGGCAGCATGGTCGCGGCCGCGGGAGCGAGACGGCACCATCAAGGCGCGCCCAAGGTACTGCCAGGGAAGGGGAAAGCTGTTGCCTTCCCGCTTTTTGCCGATGTTGCAACCTCAGGTTTTTGTTATGGTGCCCTGGGCCGATGCCGTGGGGATGGGACGGCAGGGCGGCCGCTCATGGATAAGGAGGGTCGGAATGCTGAAAGAATTCCAGGAGTTCATCTCCAAGGGCAACGTGATGGACTTGGCCGTCGGCGTCATCATCGGCGCTGCCTTCGGCAAGATCGTCGATTCGCTGGTCAACGACATCATCATGCCCATCATCGGTGCGATTTTCGGTGGGTTGGACTTCAACAACTATTTCTTTGGATTGTCCTCGAACGTCCATTCGGCCGCGCTGGCCGACGCCAAGAAAGAGGGCGCCGTTTTCGCCTATGGCAGCTTCATCACCGTAGTGCTGAATTTCATCATCCTCGCCTTCATCATCTTCCTCATGGTCAAGGCCGTGAACAATCTGCGCAAGCGGCTCGAGGCCGAGAAGCCGGCACCAGCCGCCGCGCCACCGCCCGCCGACGTCGCGCTGCTCACCGAAATCCGCGATCTTCTCGCCAGGCGTTAACCCGGGCCGCATTGCTGGACCAAAACCCCGGTCGTTCGCGGCCGGGGTTTTCTGTTTCCGTATCTGCTAAGGAGCGCCGACCAACGCCAGACAACGGACCCACCCATGACCCTGATCGACAGCTTGCGTGCCGAAGCCCGCGCCGCGCCCGAAAGCGGCATTGTCGCCGTCGTCAATTACGGCCGCCTGCGCGAGGGCATGATCCCGCTCTGGGCCGGTGAGGGCGATCTGCCGACGCCCGCCTTCATCACCGATGCCGCGTCGAGGGCGCTGGCCGGCGGCGAGACGTTCTACACCTGGCAAAGGGGCATTCCCGATCTCAGGCAGGCGCTGGCCCGCTATTATGCCAGGCATTTCGGCAAGACTTTCCCGGAGGAGCAATTCATCGTCACCGGCTCGGGCATGCATGCCATCCAGCTGGCGCTGGACGCGCTCGCCGGCGCCGGCGACGAGGTCGTTTACCTGTCGCCGGCCTGGCCGAATTTCGATGCTGCCGCCGCCATATCGGGAGCCGTGCCGGTAGCGGTCACGCTCGATCACTCCGGCAATGGCTGGTCCTGCGACGTCGAGAAGATCGCGGCGGCGATCACGCCGCGCACCAAGGCGTTGTTCATCAACACGCCGTCGAACCCGACCGGCTGGACCGCCGATCATGAAACCTTGCAAGCGATCCTCGATCTCGCGCGTGCCAGGAAACTGTGGATCATCGCCGACGAGATCTATTCGCTGTTCCACTACGGCCACGGCCGCGCGCCGTCCTTCCTCGACATCGCGACCGCCGAAGACCGTATCCTGTTCGTCAACAGTTTTTCCAAGAACTGGGCGATGACCGGCTGGCGCGTCGGCTGGATCAAGACGCATCCGAGCTTGCAGCAAGTGTTCGAGAACCTGATCCAGTATTCGAATTCCGGCGTCGCACAGTTCATGCAGCGTGGCGCGGTCGCGGCCCTTGACGGGGGC
The DNA here is from genome assembly GCF_040322415.1 of Mesorhizobium sp. M0152. NCBI lineage: Bacteria > Pseudomonadati > Pseudomonadota > Alphaproteobacteria > Hyphomicrobiales > Phyllobacteriaceae > Mesorhizobium > Mesorhizobium sp. M0152. The sequence goes on along the minus strand of NZ_JAMYTH010000033.1, from coordinate 28,775 downwards.
GACGCCTTCGTCGCCGAGCAGGTGGAACGGGCGCGGAAAGCGCGCGACCTGGTCTGCGGCATTCTGGGCGCCACTGGGCGCGCGCGATTCACCGTGCCGCAGGGCGCCTTCTACCTGTTCTTCACCGTCGACGGCATCGCCGATTCCCGTGCCGCCGCCTTCGAAATCGTCGACAAGGCCAATGTCGGCCTGGCCCCCGGCACCGCTTTCGGCCCCGGCGGCGAAGCCTTCCTCAGGCTGTGCTTCCACCGCCGCCTCGACCAGATCGAGGAAGCGGCGCACCGGCTGGCGAAGTGGATGGAAGCGGTTTGAGAAGCAGGCCGGGCTGGATGCGCGGTAACAGGCTTCGACGTTGCATTCCTCGGCCATGGGAAAGCGTCGCGGCGTTGGAGGTAGGCCTGCTCGACCGACCGCCTGCTGCGGAACGGGCTATCCCCCCGACTTGGGCACCAGCAGCGGAATGACGCGGTCGCTCTTGGCCACGGAGGGCCGGCCGGCCGAACCGTAGGGAATGCCGAGCGCATCCCAGGTCTCGACCAGCGCGTCCCGCAACTCGGCGATCAGCGCGTCGGAATGGAACGGCGTCGGCGTGATGCGCAGCCGTTCGGTGCCGCGCGGCACGGTCGGATAGTTGATCGGCTGGATGTAGAGCCCGTGCACGCCGAGCAGGCGGTCGCTGGCCATCTTGCAGAGTTCGGGGTCGCCGACCAGCACCGGCACGATATGGGTCGGCGAGTCCATCACCGGCAGGCCGGCGGCCGAGAGGACCTGCTTGGTCCTGGCGGCCTGCCGCTGCTGCGCGTCGCGCTCGGCCTGCGAGCGCTTGAGATGGCGGATCGAGGTGGTCGCAGCCGCGGCGATCGCCGGCGGCAGCGCCGTGGTGAAGATGAACCCCGGCGCATAGGAACGCACCGCGTCGATGACAGCGCTGGTGCCGGTGATATAGCCGCCCAGCGTGCCGAATGCCTTGGCGAGCGTGCCTTCGATGATGTCGATGCGGTCGGCCAGGCCCTCGCGCTCGGTGATGCCGCCGCCGCGCGGTCCATACATGCCGACGGCATGGACCTCGTCTATATAGGTCATGGCATTGTAGCGCTCGGCGAGTTCGACGATCTCTCTGATCGGCGCGATGTCGCCGTCCATCGAATAGACGGACTCGAAGACGACCAGCTTGGCGCGTTCGCGGCCGGCGGCCTGCAAAAGGCTTTCCAGATGCGCGACGTCGTTGTGGCGGAAGATCTTCTTCTCGGCGCCCGAGCGCCGCACGCCTTCGATCATCGAGGCGTGGTTCAGCTCGTCCGAGATGATCAGGCAATTGGGCAGAAGCCGGGCAATGGTCGAGATCGAGGCTTCGTTGGAGACGAAGCCGGAAGTGAAGACGAGTGCCGCTTCCTTGTCGTGCAGGTCGGCAAGCTCGACTTCGAGCTCGACCAGCGGGTTCGAGGTGCCCGAAATGTTGCGGGTGCCGCCGGCGCCCGAACCCATCTTGCCGGCCGCATTCTGGAACGCGGCGATGACGTCGGGATGCTGGCCCATGCCGAGATAATCGTTGGAGCACCAGACGGTGATTTCCTCGGCGCGGCCATTGGCACGCCAGATGGCGCGCGGAAACTTGCCCGCGATGCGCTCGAGGTCGGCGAAGACGCGGTAGCGACGCTCCGCATGGAGCTGGTCGATCGCTTCTTCGAAGAACCGCTGGTAGTTCATGTCGGCTTCCCAATTTCGCGCGGGATCATAATCATTGCCCTATTGGTCGTCCACCGGGCCGTTTTGGTCAAAATGCCACGCCCCGGACCTGTTCCTAACGACGGCGGATCGTGGCCTATTCCCCCTCGAGACAAGCTCTGTGGATCACTTTTGTTTCGGCATGATGCCACACCAGGACGGCACTGGTTACCTGTTCTAATGGCCATATGGCAGGCTTTCCAGTAAGGCGGTGTTTGAGACAGTTTCCGATAAATCTTGGATAAGCGAGGATATGCGGATGACGGTTTTGGTGACAGGCGGTGCCGGTTATATCGGCAGCCATATGGTCTGGGAATTGCTGGATGCCGGCGAGAGCGTGATCGTTCTCGACCGGCTTTCCACCGGTTTCGAATGGGCGGTGGCGCCGGAGGCCAAGCTGGTCGTCGGCGATGTCGCCGACAAGGAATTGGTCGGTTCGATCATCAGGGAAAACAAGGTCGACGCGATCATTCATTTCGCCGGTTCCATCGTCGTCCCGGAATCGGTCGCCGACCCGCTCGCCTATTACGAGAACAACACTTGCAAGACCCGCACGCTGATCGAGACGGCGGTGCGCGAAGGCGTGCCCAACTTCATCTTTTCCTCGACCGCCGCCGTCTATGGCGGCGCCGGGCTGGAGCCGGTGCGCGAGGATGCTCGCCTGGCGCCGGAATCGCCCTATGGCCTGTCCAAGCTGATGAGCGAATGGATGCTGCGCGACGCGGCGATCGCGCACGGCCTGCGCTACACCGCGCTACGCTACTTCAACGTCGCCGGCGCCGACCCCAGGGGCCGCACCGGCCAGTCGACGCCGGGCGCCACCCACCTGATCAAGGTCGCCTGCGAGACGGCGCTCGGCAAACGTCCGTTCATGCAGGTGTTCGGCACCGACTATCCGACGCCCGACGGCACCTGCATGCGCGACTATATTCACGTCAGCGACCTGGCGGCGGCGCATCGCCTTGCCTTGCAGCGGCTGCGCGATGGTGGCACCAGCCTCGTAGCCAATTGCGGCTACAGCCATGGCTATTCCGTGCTTGAAGTCATCGACAGCGTGCGGCGCGCCTTCGGCCATGATTTCGAGGTGAAGATGGGCGACCGTCGCCCAGGCGATGCCGCCGCAGTGGTCGCCAATTCGGATCTCGCCCGCGCCGAACTCGGCTGGACCCCGCAACGCGACGATCTCGACCAGATCGTGGCCGACGCGCTCGCCTGGGAGCGCATCCTGACCAGCAAGAACTCCGCGCGGGGGTAAAACGGGTTCTTTGAGGCGTCGGCGCTGCCCCTCATTGCCGCGCGAGGGCTCGTCCCGCGCGCCGAGACGCGCTATTGAGGCTCGTCAGGGTTGATCCTTGGGGGATGGCATGAAAATAACGGTGCTCGGGGCCGGTGTCGTCGGCACGGCGGCCGCCTATTATCTGGCCGGCGATGGCCACGAGGTTACCGTGGTCGAGCGCCACCAGGCGCCGGCGCGCGGCACCAGCCAGTCGAATGCCGGCCTGGTGTCGCCAGGCGATGCCACCGCCTGGGCCTCGCCGGCGGCGCTGAAGACGTTCCTGCGCGGGCTGTACAACCATGATCTCGGCATCAAGGTGCGGCTGCGCTTCGATCCCTATTTCCTCGCCTGGAGCCTGCGCTTCCTGCGCCAGTGCACAAGAGAGCGGCTGCGCGCCAACAGCAAGGTCAAGCTGCGGCTGGCGCTCTATTCGCGCGATTGCATCAACGCCATCTGCGCCGACACCGGCATCGGTTATGACGAGCGCAAGAAGGGCATTCTCTATTTCTTCCGCTCGCAGCACAGTCTCGACACCGGTACCGACAATTACCGCTATCTGGCCGAGCATGGACTGCCGATCGAGATCGTTGGCCGCGACCGTCTTGTCGAGCTTGAACCCGGGCTTGCCGGCGTCAAGGAAAAGATCGCCGGCGGCGTCTATTCGCCGATCGACCAGACCGGCGATTCCCGGCAGTTCGTGGAGAAGCTCGCCGCCCATGCCGCCGAAAAGCTTGGCGTGAAATTTCTCTACGGCACGACGGTTCAGGGCCTCGACATGGAGGGCGGCCGGGTGCGCGCCGTGATGACCTCGGCCGGGCCGGTTACCGGCGACGCGGTGGTCATCTCGATGGGCCCCGAAAGCGGCCTGCTCGGCCGGCGCTACGGCATCGATCTGCCTGTCTATCCGGTGAAGGGCTACACAGCGACGATTCCCTTGGAGGACGAGGCCAAGGGCCCGACCATGGGCGGCGCCGACGAGGACCAGCTGATCGCCTATTCCAGGCTCGGCAACCGGCTGCGGCTCGCCTCGACCGCCGAATTCACCGGCTTCGACCGCACTTACAGGCCGAGCGATTTCGCCGCGATGTTCAGGACCGGCAAGGACCTATTCCCAGGCGCCTTCGACGAGAAGAAGGCGGAGCTGTGGGCAGGCCTGCGGCCGATGATGCCGAATTCGGTGCCGGTCATCGGCCGGGCGCGTTACGAAAACCTCTATCTCGACACCGGCCACGGCCATGTCGGCTGGACCATGGCCTGCGGCTCGGGGAAATTCCTTGCCGACCTCGTCGCCGGCCGCAAGCCCGAGATCGACCCGCAGGGCCTGGTCTACGGAGGCTAGGGATGTCGGGACCGCAAGTCGCCATCGACCTTGGACGCATCGAGCGCAACGCCCGCACGATCGTCGAGCGTTGCGCGCTGTCTGAAATCAAGGTGTTCGGCGTCACCAAGGGCACCTGCGGCATGCCGCAAGTGGCGCGCGCCATGCTGCGCGGCGGCGTCGCCGGCATTGCCGAATCGCGCTTCGAAAACATCCGCCGGCTACGCGACAGCGGCATCAACGCGCCGATCATGCTGCTGCGCAGCCCGCCAATGGCGCGCGTCGAGGAAGTGGTGCGCACCGTTGACGTCAGCTTGCAGTCGGAACTCGCCACCATCCGCGAGATCTCGCGCATTGCCGAGCGCATGGGCCGCGTCCACGACATCATGCTGATGATCGATCTCGGCGATCTCCGCGAAGGCATCTGGCCGAACGACCTCATTCCGACGGTCGAGCAGGTCCTGCAACTGAAGGGCGTGCGCATCGCCGGCATCGGCACCAATCTCGGTTGCTTCGGCGCCATCATGCCGACGCCGGAAAACCTCGGCCAGCTCGTCGCCCATGCCTACAAGACCGAGCGCCTGTCCGGCAAAAGCCTCGACTGGATCTCGGGCGGCGCCTCGTCGTCGCTGCCGCTGCTGCTTGAAGGCAGGCTGCCCGCCGGCATCAACAATCTGCGTGTCGGCGAGGCGATCCTGCAAGGCGGCGTCGAGACCTTCCGCGATGTGCCGTGGGCCGAACTCGAACCCGATGCCTGCCGGCTGACCAGCGACATCATCGAGGTCAAGCTCAAGCCGTCACGACCGATCGGCCAGTCCGGCTACGACGCCTTCGGCAACCAGCCGGTCTTCCCCGACGAGGGCGACCGGCTGCGCGCCATTGCCAATATCGGCCGCGAGGACGTGCTGGTCGAGGGCCTGATGCCGATCGCCAAAGGGGTACGGGTGCTCGGCGCCTCCAGCGACCATCTGCTGCTCGACGTGCAGGACGCCGATCCGCCGCCTTCCGTCGGCGACCGCGTCGCCTTCCGTATGAGCTACGGCGCCATGCTGCTGGCCATGACTTCGGAATATGTCGAGAAGGCGCCGATGCACGATGTCGCGGATTTTTCCGGCCGCAAGATGGTTTCCATCTCGGCCGAACTGGAAGCCGCCGGCATTCTCGCCCGCGAGGGCACCGGCGCGCGGTTGGAAGCGATGAATTTCGACGTCGTCGAATTGGCCGATGTCGAACGGCCTCCCTCAGGGCTGATCCGCCTGAGTGCGGGCGCCGACCGTCGCATCGCCCACAAGGCGCTCACCGCAACGGCGCGCGCGACGCATTCCTTCGGGCTGATCTGGATCGATTCCATCGCCGCCCTGATGCCCGAGGACGAGGACGGCATCGACCTGCCGGAAGCCTCGGTGCTGGCGCGCGCGCTCTGCCTCGATCACAAGGCGGGCGCATTGCAGCCGCAGCTGTCGCCGGAAAACGTCGTCATCGTCGGCCTGCGTCATGCCGACCCGGCGGAAGCGCGGGTTCTGAAGGATTCGCGCGTCTCGGCCTTCACCATGACCGACATCGACGCCATGGGCATGCGCGACCTGATGCACGAGGCGATCCGCATCGCCAGCTCGGGCACGCAAGGTTTTCATGTCTCCTATTCGCCTGACGTCACCGAATTTGCCGGCTGGGCGGCGGGATCCGGTGGGCTGACCGTGCGCGAGACGCATCAGGCGATGGAGGCGATCGCGCTGTCGGGCGGGCTGTTGTCGATGAATGTTTCCGGCCTGACCGCCGATCTGGATCCACGGATCGCCGCGGATGCGGTCAACTTCGTCATGTCGGCCTTCGGCAAGCGGATCTTGTAGTCAGGTTGCGACACGGCGATTCCGACAAGTTGGCAACCGTTCGATAGCCTCTTGCGGAAACAGATTTCAATCGTCTGAGATAACCTCAGGCCCTCCCCAACTTCGTCATCCTAGGGCGGAGCAGGAGCGAAGCTCCGTCGTGCAGACCCTAGGATCCATGCCGCGACTTCGGAGCGATGCTACGGTGCAAACTTCCCTTCCGCTGCATTCCTCGGCAGGCGTCGCGGCATGGATCCTGGGGTCTGCGTTGCGTCGCTTCGCTCCTTGCTCCGCCCCAGGATGACGACGGGAGAGATGCTTCCGCTAATCTCGAAGGTTGCCGACTACCGTTGATGCCAAACTCCATCGACGCCAAACTCCAACGCCCGCGATTAGGCTGCCTCGACCGCGGCGCGCCATGCGCCGACATAGTCACCCCATATCCCGTCGGTCGGAGGCTCGGTTCGCTCGCCCTTGCCATCCGCCGCAACCTGGTCCGACGCGAGCAGCGCCGCGCCGATGCTGGTGCCGGTGGCTGCCTCCGACGCGACCACGGCGCGTCCCGTCGCTGCCGCCAGCATGCCGACGAAGAGCCGGTTGCGGGCAAAGGGCCCTTCGACGATTGTTGGACCGTCGGCGCCGATCAGGTCGAGGCAGGTCGCCGTCATCAGCGCTAGGTAGAAGGAGACGGCGGCAAAGCGTTTGCCGCTGTTGATGCCGTCAGCGTCGCGCCAGCTTGCGGTATGATGCGGAAACGGACCGGACCCTTGCTGTGTCGAGGGCAGCAGCAATGTCTTTCGCGACAGCACCGCGTTGGCGTCACCCTCGGTCCAGTTTTCCGTTTGGCCTTCCGTCAGCAGCGAAAACTCGCGGCCGCCCATGAAACGAGCCGAGGGGACGGGATCGCCCAGCGCGTTGACATTGACCAGCGTGTCGCGCGTCGGGTCGAGCCCCACCGGCTTGCCGCCGACCGCCATCGACACGACCCAGGTGCCGGTCGAGACGACCGAAAAGGGCGGCGTGTCGGAGAGGAGGTGCGGCAGCAACGACGCGTTGGAATCGTGCAGGCCGCAGAAGACGGACGTCCGCGGATCGAGCCCGGTCCGCGCCGCAAGCGCGGGCAGGATCGGGCCGAGGCGGTCCCTGGCTGGCCGCACCGGCGCCATCAGTTCGCGCCAACCGAGCCGATCGACCATCGCTGAAAAATCCGCTCCCCATGGGTTCCACAGATCGGTGTGGCAGCCGAGCGATGTCACCTCGTTGGCGGCGATGCCGGTCAGCCGCAGCGCCCAATATTGCGGGTACATCAGCATCGCTGCCGCCCTGGCGAACTCCGCCGGAAAGCTTGTCTGCTGCCAGAAGAATTGCGCTCCGAGATTGAGGCCGAGCGGCAGGCGCGGCGTGCCGGTGTCAGTGAAGGGCGGGCGCACCGCGTCATACTCCGCCGCCAGCCTGTCGGGCCCGTCGAACTCATAATCGAGCGCCGGCAGCACCAGTTCGCCGGATGCGTCGACCAGCGCGCCCGTCGCGCCATGCGTGGTGATCGATATGGCGTCGATTTGTTGTTCGTGGTTGAGCCCGGCAAGGCTGTCGAGGATGAACGCCCACAGCGCCTCGACATCATGATGCGGATAGGGCGCCTGCCGCACCGGCGCATTCGCGATGCGGCGCAGCGCGACCTCGCTCGATGTCGCGAGGTCGACCAGCGCCACCTTGGCGTTGGTCTTGCCGATGTCGATGACGGCGATGTGTCTGGAAGCGCTCATTCCATATGGAACATGGTTTCCAGCGGCACGGCCACCGGCTCGTTGTCCGCCTTGGTCTCCATGATGTCGGCCATGTCCGCCCACCAGCGCTGCATCACCGGATGCTTCGGCAGATCGTCCATGCCGTGATCGTCCCGCCGCCACAGCACGCCGAACAGGATGTTGGTCTCCTCGTCGAGATGGATGGAATAGTCGGACACACCGGCCTGCTTCAGCAGCGCGACCAGCGACGGCCAGATCTCGTCGTGACGCTTCCTGTACTCGGCCTTCATGCCGGGCCTGAGCTTCATCTTGAACGCGTATTTCTGCGGCATCAGCGTCCTCCGCGCAGCCGCCGCCAGACGATCGGCAGCGCGATGACGATGATCAGCAACAGGCCGATGAAGATCGACATGACGATGCCGGGCACGTTGAGCAGGCCGAGCCCGAAGGTCACCAGCCCCATGATCAAGGCGGCGAGCACGACGCCCAGAATGCTGCCGGCACCGCCGAGAATGCTGACGCCGCCGAGCACCACCATGGTGATGACCTCGAGCTCGTAGCCCTGCGCGATCGACGGCCGCGTCGAGCCGAGCCGCGAGGTGATCAGCACCGAGGCGACGCCCGACATCAGCCCGGTCAGGCAGAACAGGATGAATTTGATGCGGCCGACACGCACGCCGGAAAACTGTGCCGCGACCGGATTGTTGCCGATGGCGAAAACACGGCGGCCGAAGCTCGTGCGGTGCAGCACGAACCAGTAGACGACAGCAGCGATGAGGAAGAGCACCAGTTCGAACGACACCACCCACCAGACGTAGCCCTGGCCGAAGAAGGCGAAGCTGTCGGGATAGCCCTTATAGGCCTGGTCGCCGAGGATGATGAAGGCGATGCCGCGAAACAGGCTCATCGTGCCGATGGTGACGACGATCGACGGAAGGCCAAGCCGCGTTACCAGCAGTCCGTTGAAGGCGCCGCAGCCGAGCCCGACGACGATGCCGATCGCCACCAGCACCGGCGTGCCGGCGCCGGCCTGCACCGCCATGCCCATCATGGTCGACGCCAGCGCGATGATGGCGGCGACCGACAGGTCGATCTCGCCCGAAATGATCAGCAGCGCCATGGCGAAGGCGATCAGGCCCTTTTCGGTGAAGTTGAAGGTCAGGTCCGACAACGAATAGGGGTCGAGGAAATAGGGCGAGGCGAAGCTGTTGATGGCGAAGATGGCGAGCGCCACCACGACCAGCAGCGCTTCCCACGAAAAGATCGCCGAGCTGAACGGCTTGTCGAGCCGGTCGGGAATATGGCGCGGGGCTGGGATGTCGGCGATGTCGGTCATATGGCAAAACCGTGCAGGCGTCGGCGCTGCCCCTCACCCTTACCCTCTCCCCGTGAAGAACGGGGAGAGGGGGATCGCCAGCGTTGGAGCGCTTCCCTTCTCCCCGTCACTGTACGGGGAGAAGGTGCCGGAAGGCGGATGAGGGGCAGCGCCGACTTTGAAAACAGGACTGTTGCAGCAGGCAACAGTCCGACCGTCTGGAACACACGAAGGGCCACGTCGGTCATGCCGCCTCCATTTTTCTCAGGATGATGCGGCCCTGCTGGCGTTCGCCGCGCGCGTTGAGCACGACGGCAAGGATGATGGCGCTGCCCGAAATCGCCATCTGCCAGAAGGGCGAGATGTTGATGACCGGCAGCGCGTTGGAAATGATGCCGAGGAACAGCGCACCGAGCACCGCGCCGCCGACCGAGCCGATGCCGCCGGCGATCGAGATGCCGCCGATGACGCAGGCGGCGATGATGTTGAGCTCATAGCCGTTGGCGACCTCGACCGAGGCGATGACATAGCGCGATATCCAGAGATAACCGGCGAGGCCGCCGATCATGCCGGAGATGCAGAAGACGATGAATTTCGTCCGGCCGACATCGATGCCGGCATAGACCGACGCCGTCGGGTTGACGCCGATGGCGTAGATCGAGCGGCCGAGCGGGGTGCGTGTCATCAGCACGAAGAACAGCGCGATGACCAGGATGGCGATCCAGGACAACACCGGAATGCCGAGCAAGGCCGCCCGCTGGAAGCCGATGAAATCAGCGCTCATCTTGTCGGCATTGACCCAGGCGCCGCCTGAAATGACGAAGGTGGCGCCGCGATAGATGGTGAGCGTTCCCAGCGTCACGACGATCGAGGGGATGTTCAGCCGCCACACCAGGAGGCCGTTGATGGCGCCAAGCACCAGCCCGACCGCCAGCGCGATGACGATCAGCAGCGGGATCGGGATCGCCGGATGCGCGGCGTTCAGCATCGCCACCACCATGCCGGTGAAGCACAGATTGGAGGCCATCGACAGGTCGATCGACCGCGTCAGGATCACCACCATCTGGCCGAGCGCCAGGATCATCAGGATCGAAGTGTCGTTGAACACCTGGCGCAGATTGGCCGGATCGGCGAAGGCCGGAAAGCGTGTCGAGATCAGCCCGATCAAGACGGCGATTGCCGCCAGCAGCCAGATCTCGCGGTATTTGAAAAAAGTCTTCATGCCGCGATCCCCGCTGCCGTCCTGACCAGCGTCTCGGCGTCCAGTCCCTTGATGTCGTAGACCGCCGCGACGAGGCCCTCGCGCATGACGACGACGCGGTCCGACATGCCGAGGATTTCAGGCAGCTCCGACGACACCATGATCACCGACAGGCCTTGCGCCACCAGCTCGGCCATGAAGCCGTGCACGGCGGCCTTGGAGCCGATGTCGATGCCCTTGGTCGGTTCGTCCAGGATGATCACCTTGGGCGCGGTCGCCAGCCATTTGGCGATGACGATCTTCTGCTGATTGCCGCCCGACAGCGTGCCGACATCCTGGCTGAGCGAGGAGGCCCTGAGGTCCAGCCGCTCGGTGTAGGAGCGGGCGAGCGAAAATTCCTCCGCCAGCCGCAGCATGCCCGATTTGGAGGTGCGTGCCAGCGACGGGAGAGAAACATTCTGGAAGATCGGCAGGCCGATCACCACGCCTTGCTTGCCGCGTTCCTCGGGCACGTAGACGATGCCGGCCTCGATCGAATCCGCCGCCGATCTCGGCGCTATTGTTTTGCCTTCCAGCGTGATCGTGCCGCTGGAAATGCGGGTGATGCCCGAAATCGCCTGCATCACCTCGCTGCGGCCGGCGCCGACAAGGCCGTAGAAGCCAAGGATCTCGCCCTTGTGCAACTCGAAGCCGATATCGTTGAATTCGGTGGGGTGCGACAGGCCGGAGACGGAGAGCACCGGCGCGCCGATCTCGGCCTTGCGCTGGGGAAAGATGTGGTCGACCGCGCGGCCGACCATCATGCGCACGATCTGGCCCTGGCTGGCATCCCTGATCAGGCCCTCGCCGACCATCTCGCCGTCGCGGAACACCGTGTAGCGGTCGGCGATGCGGTAGATCTCGTCGAACTTGTGGCTGATGAACAGGATCGCCTTGCCTTCGCTCTTGAGGAACTCGATCAGCAAAAAGAGCTCTTCGATCTCCTTCATCGAAAGGGCGGCCGTCGGCTCGTCCATGATGACGATCTGCGCGTCGATCGACATCGCCCGCGCTACGGCGACAAGATGCTTGTTGGCGATGCCGAGATCCTTCAGCCTTGCATCGGCGTCGATATGGCCGGCATGCATGGTGTCGAGCACTTCGCGCGCATTGTTGCGCATCGTGCGCCAGTCGATGGTGCCGAAGCGCGTTCGCGGCGCGTGGCCGAGAAAGATGTTTTCGGCGACCGTCAGATCGTCGAACAGCACGGTTTCTTGATGGATGGCGGTAGCGCCATGGCCGAAGGCGGCGTGCGCGCTGGGCAGAGTGACGGCCTGCCCGTCGATGCTGATCGTGCCCGCGTCGGGCTGGTAGATGCCGGTCATGATCTTGACCAGCGTCGACTTGCCGGCGCCGTTCTCGCCGATCAGGGCGGTCACCTGGCCCGGATAGAGCGACAGGCTGACATTGTGCAGCGCCCGCACGCCGGGAAAGCTTTTCGAGACGCCGGACAGCGTCAGGCGTGGCGCCGCCTCATTCTCCCCCTGGCGGGGAGGATCGCGAACAATGGGAGCCGGGTGGGGATTGTCTAGCATGTCAAGGTCCTGGTGCATGGAGACGTCGCCACCCCCACCCCGTCTCATCGCTTCGCGAAGCCGCTCGCCGACCCTCCCCACGAGGGGGAGGGTGCAAACGCTCCAGATCAATAGATCTTGGAGAACTTCTCGATGTTGCTCTTGTCGAACTGGAAGGGCGGAGCCATCGCAGCCGAGTTGCTGTCGTCGAGCGTGACCTTGCCGACGCGGCCGATCGACAGCGTGGCGCCGGGCTTCGCCTCTTCCTTCTTCACCGCCAGATCATGGGCGAGGTAGACGGCGGAGTAGCCGAGGTCGATCGGGTTCCACAAAGCCACCGCCTGGCTGGCGCCATTGTCGATGAACTTCTTGAACTCGGACGGCAGCGCCAGACCGGTGACGTTGACCTTGCCGATCAGCTTCTCGTCGGTGACGACCTGGGCGGCGGCGACGACGCCGACGGTGGTCGGCGCGATGATCGCCTTGAGGTTCGGGTAGGACTTCAGAAGCCCCTTGGCCTCGTCCGTGCTCTTGGCCGAATCGTCGTCGCCATAGACGGTGGCGACGAGTTTGATCTTGGGGAACTTCTCCGGCAGGATTTTCTTGGCCGCGTCGATCCAGGAATTCTGGTTGGTCGCGGTCGAGGAGGCCGACAGGATGGCGACGTCGCCGCCTTCCGGCAGGTAGTCGGCGGCAAGCTTGATGATAGTCTCGCCGATCAGGCCGGTGTCGGACGGGTTGAGGTGAAGCTGGCGGCCTTCCTTGGCGACGCCCGAATCCCAGGAGATGACGGTGATGCCGCGCTCCATGGCCTTCTTCAGCACCGGCACCAGCGCGTCGGCGTCATTGGCGGAAATGGCGATGGCGTTGACCTTCTGCGCGATCAGCGAATTGACCACTTCGATCTGCGCCTCGGCGGTCGCCTTGGTCGGGCCGGTGTAGATGATGTCGACGTCGCCGAGCTCCTTGGCCGCCTCTTCGGCGCCCTTGTTGGCGGCATCGAAGAAGCCGTTGCCGAGCGACTTCACCACCAATGCGATCTTGACGTTCTCGGCATAGGCGGCATTCACGAACATGGCGGCGGAGAAGGCCGCCGTTACCATTAGTTTCTTCAGAAAGCTCATCGAATATTCCTCCCTTGAGCGTTGCATTCCATCGCCGCTGCGGGCGTGAGGTGTCTCAGGCCTGCAGTGAAGATTCTTCCTTTGCCGTCTTGCGGGCGACGATCAGCGCCACGCCCGCGGTCTCTAACATTTTGGCTTCGCGATCCTCGATGCCGTCATCGGTGATGACGGTGGCGATGCGCGCAAGGCCGCACAGGATCAGGCTGGAGCGTTTGCGGAACTTCGAGGAATCGACCAGCACCACCAGTTCGTCGGCCTGGTCAATCAGTTTCTGCTCCGCCTGGATCAGGAGCGGATCGCCTTCCATCAGGCCGAGCGGGCCCAGCCCCTGCGCGCCCATGAACATGCGGCGCGCATAGAAATTGCGCGTCACGTCGTTGTCGAAGGGCGACAGGATGATGTTCTGCTCGCGGTAGATGGTGCCGCCCGACAGCATCACCGTGTTCTTGGAGTGCTTGAGCAAATGCTCGGCGATCGGGAATGAATTGGTGAAGATCGGCATGCGACGGCCGGTCAGGAAATGCACCATCTGGAAGGTGGTGGTGCCGCCATTGATGATGATCGGCTCGCCATCCCCGCACAGCTCGACCGCTTCGCGGGCGATGGCCCGCTTCTGCGCGGCATTGATCGTTTCGTTGACGGAAAAGGGCCGGCCGGCGAGGCCGATGAACTGCGGCGGCGATATCGCCTCGGCGCCGCCGCGCACACGGCGCAGGCGTTTCTGGACATGGAGAGCCGCGATATCGCGCCGGATCGTCGCCTCGGAAGACTCCGTCAGGTCTACCATCTCCTGCACCGTCACCACAGGTTTTTCCTGGACGGCGGACAGAATGATCCTATGGCGCTCTTTTTCGTGCATGGTTCCTCCCTGCCTGAGCATCTAGGCACCCAAAACGCGCAGTGTCAATCATTTCCGATCATATAATTTCATTGTGCAGTGCAATATGATCGATGTTGATCGTTTATGATTGACAAGCCGGATGCTTCCGTGGAAATTTGGGCCAAATGGCCGCACCGTTTGCCGGCCTTCGGGAGGATACCTATGCTCGACAAGCGCACCGGCGCGCGCCTCGCCAACCTGTGGGACGAAGCCAAGGCTCAGCCGATGAGCGAGCCGGAGCGGCTCGTCTACCGCTCCAATGTGCTCGGTTCCGACAAGCGCGTCACCAATTACGGCGGCGGCAACACCTCCTCGAAGATCTGGCAGAAAGATCCGCTCACCGGCGAAAACGTCGAAGTGCTGTGGGTCAAGGGCTCGGGCGGCGACAGCGCCTCGATCAAGCTCGATGGTTTTGCGACGCTCTACATGGACAAGTTGCGGGCGCTCAAAGGCCTCTATCGCGGCGTCGAGCACGAGGACGAGATGGTCGGCTATCTGCCGCACTGCACCTTCAACCTCAACCCGCGCGCGGCCTCGATCGACACGCCGCTGCATGCCTTCGTGCCGAAGCCTTTCGTCGACCACATGCATCCCGACGCCATCATCGCCGTCGCCGCCGCCAAGGATTCCAGGGCGCTGACCAGCGAGATCTTCGGCGACGCCATCGGCTGGCTGCCGTGGAAGCGGCCGGGCTTCGAACTCGGCCTGTGGCTGGAGAAATTCTGCCTCGAACATCCCGCCGCCAAGGGCGTCATTCTTGAAAGCCACGGCCTGTTCACCTGGGGCGATACCCCCCGGGAATGCTACGAGACGACGATCTCGGTTATCAACCAGGCGATCGAGTGGTTCGAGCGCCGCTCCGAGGGTGTTGCGATCTTCGGTGGCGAGGTGGTCAAACCGCTCGACGCCGCCGCCCGTCGCGCCATTGCCGCCAGGCTGATGCCGAAAATCCGCGGCCTGATTTCCGAGAAGAGCCACAAGCTTGGCCATTTCGACGATTCCGCCGCCGTGCTCGAATTCGTCAACTCCAGGGAATTGCGTCCGCTGGCGGCACTCGGCACCTCGTGCCCCGACCATTTCCTGCGCACCAAGATCCGCCCGCTGGTCATCGAGTTCGATCCGGCCAAGCCCGATGTCGATGCAGTCATCGCGCGGCTCGCCGACGATGTTGCCGCCTACCGTGTCGGCTACCAAGCCTATTACGACAGCTGCAAGCACGCCGATTCCCCCGCCATCCGCGATCCCAACGCCGTCGTCTACCTGATGCCCGGCGTCGGCATGTTCACCTTCGCCGGCGACAAGGCCACGGCGCGCATTTCGGGCGAGTTCTACGTCAACGCCATCAACGTCATGCGCGGCGCCTCGACCGTCTCGTCCTATGTCGGCCTTCCCGCGCAGGAAGCCTTCGACATCGAATACTGGCTGCTCGAGGACCTGAAGCTGCGGCGCATGCCGAAACCCAAGGCTCTTGCCGGCCAGATCGCGCTGGTCACCGGCGGCGCCGGCGGCATCGGCCGCGCGACGGCCAACCGGCTGCTGCGCGAGGGCGCCTGCGTGGTCCTCGCCGATATAGACGAGGCGGCGCTTGCCAGCGCCAATGAAGAGCTGGCCAAGGCCTATGGCAAGGATTTCGTCCGGCCGGTGGTCATCAACGTCACCTCGGAGGACCAGGTCGTCGCCGGCTTCGCCGAGACGGCGGTCGAGTTCGGCGGCATCGACATTCTGGTGTCCAATGCCGGCCTCGCCTCCTCGGCGCCGATCGAGGAGACGACGCTGGCGCTGTGGAACAAGAACATGGACATCCTGTCGACCGGCTATTTCCTGGTCTCGCGGGAAGCCTTCCGGCTGTTTAGGGTGCAGAAGATCGGCGGCAACGTCGTTTTCGTCGCCTCCAAGAACGGCCTTGCCGCTTCGCCAAACGCCGCCGCCTATTGCACCGCCAAGGCCGCCGAGATCCATCTCGCCCGCTGCCTGGCGCTGGAGGGCGCCGAAGCGCAGATCCGGGTCAATGTCGTCAACCCGGACGCGGTGCTGCGCGGCTCGAAGATCTGGACCGGCGAGTGGAAGGAACAGCGCGCCGCCGCCTACAAGATGTCGACCGACGATCTGGAGGAGCACTACCGCTCGCGCTCGATGCTGAAGCGCTCGGTATTTCCCGAAGACATCGCCGAAGCGATCTATTTCTTCGCCTCCGACATGTCGGCCAAGTCGACCGGCAACATCGTCAACGTCGACGCCGGCAACGCGCAGAGCTTTACGCGATAGGTCTTCCTTCTCCCCGTTCACGGGGAGAAGGTGCCGGCAGGCGGATGAGGGGCAGCGCCAGCCGAACGCTTTCTTGGGAGGAATTGTATTGTCCGAAACCATCATTTCCGCCGACCTCGTCGAGAAACACAACGCCGCGCGCACGGCCGATCTCGATCGCGACTACGCCTCGCTCGGCGAGCGGCTCGACCGTCGCGGTATCTCCATCGACGCCATCCGCGGCAAGGTCGAGAAATTCGCCGTGGCGATCCCGTCATGGGGCGTCGGCACCGGCGGCACCCGCTTTGCTCGCTTCCCCGGCGCGGGCGAGCCGCGCGACATCTTCGACAAGATCGAGGACTGCGCCGTCATCAAGCAACTGACGCAGGCAACGCCGTCGGTGTCCCTGCACATCCCGTGGGACAAGGCCGACCCGAACCGGCTGAAGCAGGCGGCCTCGCGTTTCGGCCTCGGCTTCGACGCCATGAACTCCAACACCTTCTCCGACGCCAGGGACCAGAAGCTGTCCTACAAATTCGGCTCGCTGTCGCATGCCGACGCCGCCACGCGCCGGCAAGCGGTCGAGCACAATCTCGAATGCATCGAGATCGGCAACACGCTGGGCTCCAAGGCGCTGACGGTGTGGATCGGCGACGGCTCGAACTTTCCCGGCCAGGTCAATTTCGCCAGGGCCTTCGAGCGCTATCTCGACGCCATGAAGGAGATCTATGCCGGTCTGCCCGCCGACTGGAAGCTGTTCACCGAGCACAAAATGTACGAGCCGGCCTTCTATTCCACCGTCGTGCAGGACTGGGGCACCAATTACATGATCGCGCAGGAATTGGGCGACAAGGCGTTCTGCCTGGTCGATCTTGGCCATCATGCGCCCAACGTCAACATCGAGATGATCGTGTCCCGGCTGATCCAGTTCAAGAAACTCGGCGGCTTCCACTTCAACGATTCGAAATATGGCGACGACGACCTCGACGCCGGTTCGATCGACCCTTACCGGTTGTTCCTGGTCTTCAACGAACTGGTCGACGCCGAACTGTCCGGCGCCGAGGGCTTCGACCCCGCCCATATGCTCGACCAGAGCCATAACGTCACCGATCCGATCGAGAGCCTGATGCTGTCCGCAGTCGAGGTGCAGCGCGCCTATGCGCAGGCGCTGCTGGTCGACCGCAAGGCTCTGGAAGGCCACCAGGACGGCAACGATGCCCTGATGGCGACGCAGACGCTGAAGGTCGCCTACCGCACCGATGTCGAGCCGATCCTGGCCATGGCGCGGCTGAACACTGGCGGCGCCATCGACCCGGTCGCGGCCTACCGGGCTGCAGGCTATCGCGCGAAGGTCGCGGCGGAACGCCCGGCCGTTGCGGGCGGCAGCGGTATCGTCTGACAGTCGGATTTGGGGCCTGAAACGAAAAGCCCGCCCGAGGGGGCGGGCCATTGGCGCAAATCTGCACCATAGATAAATATGTACCATAGCTGCACTCACCATGTCAAGAAAAAATTCCTAGAACCGAAATCATGGATAGGTGGCTGGATTTCGTCGCTCACCACGGGGCAGCGCCGGCGTCGCTAATTGAGGCAAGCCGCCGCCACCCACATCATTGTCAGTAGACTCTCCCGCTCGAAGCGGTTCTTCTAGGCGCATCCCAACGCCCTGGAGCGCCGCCATGTCCCTGACCCGCCGGACGCTGATCGCCGTCAGCCTTTCCCTCGCGATCGCCTTCGCATCACCGCCCGTGGCCTTCGCTGCCTCGCCTACACCTGCCAAGGGCGAGAACGGCATGGTGGTGACGGCCCAGCATCTGGCGTCGGAGGTCGGTGTCGCGGTGTTGAGGAAGGGCGGCAATGCCGTCGATGCGGCGGTCGCCGTCGGCTATGCCTTGGCCGTCGTCTACCCCAACGCCGGCAATATCGGCGGCGGCGGTTTCATGACCATCCGCTTCAAGGACGGCAAATCGACTTTCCTCGACTTTCGCGAGCGGGCGCCGCTGGCAGCGACCAAGACCATGTATCTCGACAAGGACGGCAATCCGGTGAAGGGCGCCAGCCTCGATGGCTACCTCGCGGTCGGCGTGCCGGGCTCGGTGGCCGGTTTCGAGATGGCGCGCGAAAAATACGGAACTTTGTCCAGGCAGGACCTGATGGCGCCGGCTATTCGCTATGCCAAGGACGGGTTCATCCTCAATCAGGGTGACGCCGCCTCGTTTGCCGGGGGCGCCGCCAGGCTGGCGAAGGATCCCGCTGCGGCGGCCATATTCCTGAAACCGGATGGCAAACCCTATGGCACCGGCGAGATGCTGGTGCAGCCTGATCTCGCCGCGTCGCTCTCGGCAATCTCCGAAAAAGGTTCCGAGGCCTTCTACAAAGGCGCCATCGCCGATGCCATCGTCAAGGCGAGCGCCGCCAAGGGCGGCATTCTCGCCAAGGCCGATTTCGAGCAGTACGCGGTGCGCGAACTGAAACCGGTCACCTGCACCTATCGCGGCTACGAGATCACATCCTCGCCGCCGCCGAGTTCCGGCGGCGTCATCATCTGCGAGATCCTCAACGTTCTCGAGGGCTATCCGCTGTCCTATCTCGGCGCCGGCTCGGCCGAGACCGTCCATGTCATGGTCGAGGCGATGCGCCATGCCTATGTCGACCGCAATTCGGCGCTCGGCGATCCCGATTTCGTCGACAATGCCGTCTCGAAGCTGCTGGACAAGGCCTACGCCAAGGATATCCGCGACAAGATCGACCCGTTCCGGGCCGGCGTGTCGCAGGACCTGATGCCGAAAGGCTTTGGCGAGAGCAAGCAGACCACGCACTATTCGATCATCGACAAGGACGGCAACGCGGTCGCGGTTACCTACACGCTGAACGGCTCGTTTGGTGCCGGCGTCGTCGCCGCCGGCACCGGCATCCTGCTCAACAACGAGATGGACGATTTCACCCAGAAGCCCGGCGTGCCCAACCTCTACGGCCTGGTCCAAGGCGAGGCCAACGCCATCCAGCCGAAGAAGACGCCGCTGTCGTCGATGAGCCCGACCGTGGTATCCAGGGACGGCAAGCCGTTCATGGTCATAGGCAGCCCAGGCGGGTCGCGCATCATCACCATTACGCTGGAAGCCATCGTCAACGTCATCGACCACGGCATGAATATCCAGGAGGCGATCGACGCGCCGCGTATCCATCACCAATGGCTGCCCGACACGGTCTACGTCGAACCGTTAGGACTTTCGCCGGACACCGAAAGACTATTGGCCGGCATGGGCTATCACCTCGATCTCGGTGATTCGACCTGGGGCCAAGCGGCCGGCATTCTGGTCGGCGGCAAGAGCCTGGCTGAAATCGACAAGGGCGGCGGCGCCCGCTACAACGGCGCCATCGACAGCCGCGCCGCGTCGGGCGAGGCGCTTGGATACTGACCTTAGGTCACAGGCGGAACGTCACGAAATCAGCGTGACGGTCGATGCAATCAGCATCAGGGCGGCGATGCCGACGAACAGCGCGTAGATGCGCGGCCGGTCGAGCAGAAGCGCGTTTCCCGATATCCAGGCCGACGTGGCGCCGCCAAGCGCGAACAGGAAGCCGTTGCGATGGCCGAACGTCAACGATGCGGCCATCAGCCCCCCAATGATCAGCGCGCCGAACACGATGATCACAGCCACCGCGTATTTCTCGAAATCATTGCTCCCGATTCCTGGTCCGATCGCGTTCAGATTCGGCAGGTCGTCCGGATCGAAAGGGCTGGTCGACCCATATTCGTCTTGACCGATTGATTCTCGCATCTGTCATTCTCCGCTGACCGGCAACAAACCATCAACCCTTGCCGAGTGCAACCCGATCACACGCCCCTCCCGTGTCGGCCGTCATCTTCAACACCTTCCGGCGGCGCTTGTCACCGCTTTTCGGGAACACACCGCTCTGATCCTTCCCGCAATGAGCCGGGGCGGCAAGCCGGCGGCCCGTCCATGTGGACCGCCTCCGTAAGGAAAAAACGGGGCCGCGGATGAATTCGGCCGGCACACGGATTTTCCTGCGCGCCTGCGGCCGGAAGTCGCGGTGCCCGGCATGCGCTCGGGCGGATTGTTCGCTCCTCAGACGTCTGGAATGTTGACTACGAAAATCATGTTTTATATTCAACCAGGCATTGGTCGCTGGGACCAGGATCCGCAGACAGGCATGCCGAATTGGAAACAAACCGGAAATCCAGGCCGATAGGAACAGCCAACCGCCCGTCCGGGATGACCCGGCGCGGCGCGCTCGCGCTTTTCATGCTGCCCTTGGCCGGACTGGTACCCCAGGCCGCCGAGGCGAAGCCGCTGCGCATCGTCTGCCTCGATGACGGGCTGGCGGAGACCTTGCTGATGCTCGGCGTCACCCCGGTCGCCATCGCCGACCGCGAGGTCTGGGAGAAATGGGTGGTCGAGCCGCCGCTGCCGCTTGAGGTTGCCGATATCGGCACGCTCCTGGAACCCAATCTCGAATACCTCCAGCAGCTTCGGCCCGACATCATCCTCGCCACCCCCTATCTCGACGGCATCAAGCCGCTGCTCGAACGCGTGGCGCCGGTGCTGACGATCGGCATCTACACCGAGCAGGGCCAGCCCTACCAACGCGCCATCGAGGCGACCCGCCAGCTCGCGGCGCTTGTCGGCAAGGAAAGCGAAGGCGAGGCGCTGATCGCGGCGACGGAGGCCTGTTTCTCCGATGTCAGGCAGCAACTGGCAGCGCTTGCGGACCGGCCGATCTACGTCGTCAACTTCCTCGATCCGCGCAATGTGCGCGTCTACGGCCAGAAAAGCCTGTTTCAGGCGGTGTTCGACCGTATCGGCGTCCGCAACGCCTGGACCGGCGAGACGAATTACTGGGGGTTTGCGACCGTCGGCATCGACGGATTGGCGACGTCGGACGACGCACGGCTTGCCTATATCGAGCCCTTGCCCGAAGGGGCCGGCGGCACGCTGACCGAAAGCCCGGTCTGGAACGCCATGCCTTTCGTGCGCAACCGTTCGATCATGCGCCTTGCCCCAGTGCTGATGTTCGGCACGCTGCCCTCGGCGAGCCGCTTTGCCCGGCTGCTGGCGCAGGCGCTGATCGCGGAGCGCGCCGATGGCTGAAAGGGAGGCGACCTTCCCCGGTGATGCCGGCCTTGCCCCGGCCAGCCGCGCGCCTCGCATGCTCGACCGGCATCGGGTCGCCGCTATCCTGCTTTGCGCCGTTCTTGTCGGCGCTGCCGCCGCCGCGACCCTCTCCAACCTTGTCGTGCAATTGCCGCCGGCGCTCTGGCTCGACGCGCTCGCTAGCCCCGATGTCGAGGACATGCGGCAGGTGCTGGTCCACTACGCCTTCCTGCCCAGGCTGGCCGTCAGCCTTCTCTGCGGCGCGGCACTCGGACTGGCCGGAACTGTCCTGCAGCAGGTGCTGCGCAACCCGCTGGCCTCGCCCGAAACCGTCGGCATCTCGGCCGGCGCCTACCTGGCGCTGGCGCTGGCAACGCTGCTCGCTCCGTCCTCGCTTGCCTTCGGCCGCGAATGGGTGGCGCTTGCCGGCGCCTTCGGAGCGCTCGCCGTGGTCTTCGCCCTGTCCTGGCACAAGGGCCTGTCGCCGCTTTCGGTCGTGCTGGCCGGGCTTGTCGTCAGCCTCTATGCCGGCGCCATCGGTGCGGCCCTGGTGGTGCTGCGGCATGAATGGCTGGCTAGCCTGTTCATCTGGGGTGCCGGTTCGCTCGGCCAGCAGGACTGGTCGACGACGCTATGGCTGCTGCCGCGCCTCGGGGCCGCCGCGCTGGCGATCGGCCTGATGGTGCGGCCGCTGACCTTGCTTGGCCTCGACGATGAAGGCGCGCGCAGCCTCGGCGTCCCGCTCGGCGCCTATCGCTTCGCCGGACTGGCGGCGGCCGTCGCGCTGGTCGCCTTCGTCGTTGCCGCCGTCGGCGTGATCGGCTTCGTCGGCCTCGCCGCCGCGACCCTTGCCCGCATCGGCGGTGCGCGCCGGCTGGGCCAGCAGCTGGTGGCGGCGCCGCTCATCGGCGGCGCCTTGCTGTGGGCAGCCGATCAGGCCGTGCAGATCGCGACCGGACCGCAAGGCGATCTGCTGCCGACTGGCGCCATCACGGCACTTCTCGGCGCACCGCTGCTGCTGTGGCTGCTGCCGCGCCTTTCGCTTGGCGCCGAGGCCCCGGCCGCTGAGCGCCTGCCCAGGACGGGCCGGCCCGGCCTCGCGCTGGCGCTGATCGGCTTGGCTCTGCTTGCGCTGTTGGGACTTGCCCTGTTTTATGGACCGGGGCCGCATGGCTGGACCCTCGCCCTCGGCGACCAGATGCAGCCTTTGCTGTCCTGGCGATGGCCAAGGGTCTCCGCCGCCTTCGCCGCCGGCGCCATGCTGGCGCTGGCCGGGCTGATGATGCAGCGGCTGACCGGCAATGCGATGGCCAGCCCCGAAGTGCTCGGCATCAGCGCCGGTGCCGCGCTCGGCATGATGGTGGCGCTGTTCGCACTCTCCGGCGCCGGCCACCCGCTGCAGACCGCCGCCGCCACCATCGGCGCCTTCGCCGCCTTGCTGGTGACGCTGACGATCGGCCGCCGTGCCGCCTACACGCCGGAACGTCTGCTGCTCGCCGGCGTGGCCCTGACGGCCTTGTTCGACGCGCTGATCCTGGTGCTTACCGCCACCGGCGATCCGCGCGCCATGCTGCTGCTCAACTGGCTTACCGGCTCGACCTATGGCGTCGATGCCGGCTCGGCGGTTCTGACCTCGGCCATCGCCTTTGGCCTGTTCTTGCTGGCGCCGCTGTTCATGCGCTGGCTGGACATGCTGCCACTCGGCTCCGCTGCGGCGCAAAGCCTCGGCGTCGATTTGCGGGCGACGCGGCTTCTCGTGCTCTTGATGGTCGCCGCCCTCACTGCCGCCTCGACACTGGTGGTCGGGCCGCTGACCTTCATCGGCCTGATGGCGCCGCACCTTGCCCGCCGCCTCGGCCTCTCCCGCGCGCTGCCGCAAGCGATAGCCGCCGTGCTCGCCGGCGCGCTGATCATGGTCGCCGCCGACTGGATCGGCCGCACCGCCATTTTCCCGCGCCAGGTCCCGGCCGGTCTGGTCGCCACCCTGATCGGCGGTCCGGTGCTGATGTGGCTGCTGCGCCGCCGCTGACTTTTTGTCCCTGTGGAGATATCCATGTCCAAGTCGAGGGCGACGCCGGCCCTGATCGCCGACACTACGGTTCACGACATCGTTCCGGCTGTTCGCGCTCCATGCCCTGTTTACGCGGCCTTTCGCCTTCCAGACCTGGATCGCCGGGGTGCGCGCGAGTTTCGAGCTGCATGCCGGCGAAAACCACATGTCGATCCTGCCGGTCACGGTGAACCGCGCGGTGCAGGCGGCGTTCGCCGTGCGGTAAGACGCCTACCCGGCGCGCGCTGGCTCAAGCTCATACAGGTTGGCGCCGTTCTCCTGGCCGCGCTCGACATAACCGATGATGCGAAACCACCGGGCGACGTCAGGTCCCCGCAGCCAGCTTCGTGAATGGATGGGAAGGTTGCCGGCAAGCGCCTGGATGTGCCTGATATGCCGCTTGCAGAAGCGGACGGTCGCGGCCCGGAAGAAGTCCTCCTGCGCGGCAAACGACGTGTCGGCGGCGTCGCTGTTTTCATGCCAGGCGATGATCGCCACCGCCTTGTCGCCCTCGACAAGCGCGTGCGCCCGGCCTTCCTTCAAATTCATCATCAGATTGTCGTAGGCGATTTTGCTGTCCTTGCCGGCGGCGACATACTCATCCGACATCCGCTTGGACAGATCCCGAAAGACATCCTCCAGATCCCCAAGCGTTGCTGCGCGTGCTCTCATTTCTCCTCCTGCAGCCCCAAGGGGTAGTTTGCCCCAGGGCAGGGGCATCACCAAGCAAAATGAATCCGCTGATGAGCCGACGAGCGCAAAGTCGTTTCGTCTGGCGAGTCGCGCCAGGAAACGACGTGGCCGCTATTCGGCAATTGACCAGAAAGCCAAGCTAATGCGCCTTGAGGAGCGGAGTTTCAGCCATCACTTCGATCATGTATTCAAGAAAAGCGCGGACACGTGTGGCAACGGCCCGCCGCCGACATAAATTGCATGCACCAGTTCCAGATCGCCCGGGTTGAAATCTTCGAGCAGTGCCACGAGCCTGCCCTCGGCAATCTCGGTGGCGACATGGAACAGACCCAGCCGCGCAATGCCCACGCCGGCAAGCGCCATCTGTTTCATCGTCTCGCCATTGTTCACGACGAGGCTGCCGGTGACGGGTTGCCCGATTTCCTTGTCTTCGAAGCGGAAAGGCCAGGATGGCCGGGTGCGGCGGAAGTTGAAGGTGAGGCAGCCATGGCGTGCGAGATCGGCCGGCGTTGCAGGCCTGCCATGGCGCGCGATATAGTCTGGAGCGGCGCATACGACACGCCGGCTCTGCCCGAGTTTGCGCGCAATCAGGCCGCTGTCCGGCAAATTGCCCATGCGGATGGCGACATCGGTCTTCTCCGCGACGAGATCAACGATCCCGTCCGTGAAGCTCAGGTCGACGACGAGGTCGGGATTGCGTGCGATGAAGGCCGGCATGGCCGGGGCAACGAACATCGTGCCGAAGGGGATGGTGGTGTTGACCCGCAGCCGCCCCCGAACCGCCCCTCCAGACGCTTCCTGGTCGGCGTCGTTCAGATCCTGCAAAATCTTCAGCGCGGCATGATGATAGGCCTCGCCCTCGCCAGTCAGGGTGAGCGCGCGCGTCGTGCGGACCAGAAGACGCGTGCCAAGCCGCGCCTCGAGACGCGCGATCAGCTTGCTGACAGCCGACGGTGTGATGTCCAGGCTGCGCGCCGCAGCCGAGAAACCACCTTCCTGTACCACGCGCGCGAACACTTCCATCTCGCCTGAGCGTTCCATCAGGATGCGCGGCATTGATGCTTCTCATTCACAGGTGTGTATCCCCTCGCGGCAATAGTTCTTAGCGCTCCCAAATCATAAATAGCTTTCAGACACAATCTGGAGGCATTTCATGGATCTGCAACTGAACGACAAGACCGCCCTTGTCACCGGCGCCACCGCGGGCATCGGGCTCGAAATCGCCCGTGCACTCGCGCTCGAAGGCGCAAAAGTCATCATCACTGGGCGCGACCGGGGGAAACTCGATGCAGCGATCGCCAGCGTCGAGGCGTCCGGAGGCAAGGCCGTCAGTGGCGTGCTGGCCGACGCCGCCAGCGCCGAGGGCGCAGCGCTCGTCGCTAATGTCGCGCCGGCGGTCGATATCCTCGTCAACAATCTCGGCATTTATGAGAGCAAGCAGTTCGGAGACATCGCCGACGCGGACTGGAGCCATATGTTCGATGTGAACGTGATGAGCGGCGTGCGCCTGTCGCGCGCCTATCTGCCGGGCATGCTGGAGCGAAACTGGGGCCGGATCATCTTTATCTCCAGCGAATCCGGTCTCGCCGTCCCGGCCGACATGATCCACTACGCGACCACCAAGACAGCGCAGCTCTCGATCTCGCGGGGCTTGGCGCAACTGACGCGCGGCACCAATGTCACGGTCAACGCGGTGATGCCGGGGCCTACCCGTTCGGACGGCATCGATACCTTCCTGCGCAGCCAGGCCAGAGACCCCGCCGCTCCGATCAAGCAAATCGAGGCAGAATTCTTCGCCACCGCGCGCGCCGCCTCGATCCTCCAACGCATGGTGGACGCGGAAGAGATCGCAAACCTCGTCGCCTATCTCGCCAGCCCACGCTCATCGGCCACCAACGGCGCCGCCGTGCGCGCCGAGGGCGGCCTGATCAACACCATCGCCTGAAAGAGAGAATTTGATGTCACAGTCCCCACTTACCGTCGTCGCCATCACCACCGCCAAGCCCGGCAAGGAGGCGGCGCTCGGCGCCGCCCAGGAACAGCTGGTCGCCGAGACCCTGCTCGAGGATGGCTGCCTGCGCTATGAGTTGCACCAGTCGCTCGACGACGGCCATATCCGCATCTTCGTCGAGACCTGGGCAAGCGAAGATCAATGGCGCGCCCATATGCAAGGCGCCGCCATGCAACGTTTCCAGGCGAGAGGCGTCGGCGACTATTTCGCCGATTTCGCCCTGCATCGCTTGACCAAGGTCGTGGGCTGACACGACGCGTCGTTCACCAGTCGGTTACGGGCGACGAAATCAGTCACAAATCGCGTTGGCCATTCACCGCAGATTTGCCCTGGCGCTCCGGTGAAGAAACCTGGCCATAGCGCGTCCTTCAAATTCCTCTTGAGATTGCAGAATCAAAGCTTGGGATCGGAAGCGCAGCAACGCCAACGCTGTGCGAGACCGGCAGCACGCCGTTGCTGCACGTCCGCGCCGCGGAACACGTCCAGAACCAAGTGCCTGCGTCGCATCATGAAGACGCTGCACGGTCCATCCATGAGCGATCAAATGATGAACACGTCATGAAAGGTCAGGGTAGTCCCGGGCTCTAGCTGGGCGATTTCCACTTGGGCCATCGGTTTCGAGCCATCGGGGTCATAGTACAGAACGCCCGTGCTCTGGTTGTAGAGCAGGTAATCGTTGTGGCTGGTGGCGTGTTCGCGCAACTCGAAATACGACGAGTTCACCTGCGTCGGGCTGGACAAGGAACCTTGGCCGAGCATGGTGAAGACGGCATTGTCGAGGTAAAGCGCGTCATCCGCCGCGTGGAAATCAATGAGTTTATCGACATTGCCGGGGCCATAGGCCGTGTCAAACACGAAGGTGTCCTTGCCGGCGCCACCGCTCAGCACGTCGTTGCCACCCTTGCCCCGCAGTGTGTCGTTGCCAGCCAGGGCATCATAGGTATCGGCCGCGCCGGTGCCGACAAAAGTGTCGTTCCCGGTGGTCCCCTTGGCCGGGTCGGTCGGCGGTGCCGGAGGTGGCGGTGGCTGGTCGGTTCCGTCATGGGCTGTATGCCAGGCCGCCTTGGCGTTGGCCCAGTAATCGCGGGCCGCCTGGCCTTGAAGGACCGTCCAGCCGGCCGGCGGCATTGGATAATCGGACGGCAGCGGCGTGTCAGAGAGGTTGAGGTAGTAATTGCCGTGCGACTCGACCGTCTTGTCCCAAGCCCGCTGCAGCCGTTCCATACCGTTGTGGTGGACGTCGGTGATCGCCACCACACAATCGATAAAGTGCAGGCTGGGAACGATATCGTGTGAGCCTATGCCCTTGTCGAGTTTGAACGGCGAGCCGTGCGTCAGCTCGCCTTTGCGAAGGTACTCTCCCATGCCCAGAAGCATGCCATCCATGATGACCGAGTTGTCAGATCCATCCACGTCGCCGTCACCAAGGCTCACTCCGGAAAACACGTTGTCGAACAGGGAATCCTTGATAGTGCCGCCGATGACGTCGTCGTCCTCGACCGCGTCGTCTCGCGAGTAGCCGACATAGCTATCGTCGATGAGGAAGGTGCCGGTGCCGCCGACACGGATGCCGTCCCAGGGCTTGGTGATTGTCCAGTCGTCGATGACAAAGCTGTGGGCTGAATTTACACGGACTGCCGCGGAGTTGACATAAATGTTCTCCCAGTCGCCGGTCTGGGAGACCGTGCCGTTGATCGTGCCGCCCAAAGCCACGAGGTTGTCGCCGGGGTTGACGACCGCGAAGGGATAGAGGTTGGTGGGGCTTCCCTGATTGGCGACGATCCACGAGGCCTTGGTGGCATCGATAGTGGTGTCGGCGGCCAGACCGGATACTTTATAGCTGTCGTAGCCATAGTCGCCGCTCAAGACAATGGTGCTTGCTAGGGCCATGCTTGGCCACCCTTTCACACCCCCACCCTTTCCGCCAAGTGCCTGAAGCCGGAAAGGCGTGTACTTACCAGAGCCCCATCAGCGGCCTCGTGCAAATCACTAAATGTGTCAAAAGATCGGACGGTGATCTGCATCTCTATCGAGCACTCGCTGCATTCTTTCAGCAAGGAGATGTGGCGGCAGGCGGAGGAACCGGGAACAAATGTGTCCGGAACGGACCGGAAGGGGATGGTGCCCAGAGGCGGAATCCAAGTGAGGAAAGTATGCCTGTGCTTTCAGGATGTTACCACCCACGTAGCCTGCGAACAACCAACAGAAATACCAACAATATATTTCTGTGGATTACTTTCATTCCTCCTGGAATGCCCGACTGATTTGGTCCGACAGCGGCTTCACAAAATAGGAAAGCGCCGTACGCTCGCCCGTCTTGACCATCGCTTCGGCCGGCATGCCGGGCACGAGCGTCAGGTCCTTGAGCTTCGTCAGTTCCGCATGCGGAACCGATAAACGCACCAGGTAATACGAAATGCCGTTTTTTTCGTCCGTCGCCAGATCGGCTGCGATCCGGCTGACATATCCGTTCAATTCCGGCGTGGTTCTCAGATTGAAGGCTGACATCCGCAGCACGGCCTTGTGACCAAGCTGGATTTGGTCGATGTCCTTCGGGGTGATCCGTACTTCCAGCGCAAGATCGTCGCCTTCCGGCACGATTAGCATGATCGGATCGGCGGGCGTAATCACTCCGCCGACCGTATGAACTGCGAGTTGTTGAATGGTGCCTGACTGCGGCGCGACGATATC
>NZ_JAMYTH010000032.1:0-69000 GCF_040322415.1 Mesorhizobium sp. M0152 | reverse complement strand
CGCTGGTCAGGAACACGGCGGTTCCGGACACCAGCTGCGGCTTCTTCTTCAGCAAATTGCCGGCGAGGAAATCGAGCGGGATCTCATTGCGGCGGGTCTTGTCGAACAGATAGCGGCTGCCGCGCACCCAGGTCCACATGGCCAGCACGATGGTGACGGCCACCGCCAGCGAGGCCCAGCCGCCCTCGAACACCTTGACGATGTTGGAGGCAAAGAAGCCGATATCGATGAACAGGAACAGCGCCGTCAGCGCGATTGCCGGCCAGAGATTCCATTTCCAGATGCGCGTCATGATGACGAAGAGCAGGGTCGTCGTTACCAGCATGTTGCCGGTCACCGAGATGCCATAGGCCGAGGCCAGCCTGCTGGACTCGCCGAAGCCGACCACCAGCAGCATCACCACCAACGCCAGCAACAGGTTGACGCGCGGCATGTAGATCTGGCCGGACTGTTTTTCCGACGTATGCAGGATTTCGAGCCGCGGCAGCATGTTGAGCTGCACCGCCTGCCTTGTCAGCGAGAAGGCACCCGATATCACCGCCTGGCTGGCGATGACCGTCGCAGCAGTCGCCAGCACGACCATGGGAATCAGAGCCCAGCCCCCGTTCATCTCGAAGAACGGATGGCCGACGACCCCGCCATTGGCCAGCACGAAGGCGCCCTGCCCGGCATAATTGAGCAGCAGGCAAGGGAACACGATCGCCAGCCAGGCGAGCACGATCGGCTTGCGGCCGAAATGGCCGAGATCGGCATAGAGTGCTTCTGCGCCGGTGACGGCGAGGAAGACCGCGCCGACCGTAACGAAAGCCACGTCAGGCGAATTGATCAGAAAGGCGGCGATGTAGTGCGGGCTGATCGCCCACAAGATTTCCGGGTCGGCGATGATGTGGTTGAGGCCGGAAAGACCAATGGCGAGGAACCACACCGCGGTCACCGGGCCGAATACCAAGCCGACGCCACCCGTACCGAACCGCTGCACCGCGAACAATATGGCAAGAATAACCAATGTCAGCGGTACCACATAAGGCTGGAAGGTGGGCGTGACGACATTCATGCCCTCGACCGCCGACAGCACCGAAATGGCCGGCGTGATGACGGCGTCGCCGAAAAACAGCGAGGCACCGACGATGCCGATGGCGAGAATGATCGCCGACCGCTTTGCGAAGCTGCCGCGCGCCAGCGCCATCAGCGACAGCACGCCACCCTCGCCGCGGTTATCCGCGCGCAGCACGAACATGATATATTTTACAGTAACCGTGATCGTCAGCGACCAGATGATCAGCGACAGCACGCCGAGGATGTCGCCACGATCGGCGACATTGCCGCCAGACGAGGCGTGCAATGCCTCGCGGAAGGCGTAGATCGGGCTGGTGCCGATATCACCATAGACGACGCCGAGCGCCCCCAGCATCAGCACCTTGGTGCTGTGCTGCTCGATTTCAGGGTGGCTCGATTGATCTACGGTTTCTGCCTCACTACCAGCATTGGTAAGGGCCATGAACGACACTCCGATAAGCGCGCGGTGCTCTACGCTTGCTGCGATGCAATATCAAGTACCGTCACGTTATGGCTGCCATGCTTGCCAAGCTTGGCTGCCACCATCACCATCCGCAGGCCCTGAGAAACCGACCCACCGTGCCCGCCATGCCATACTCCAACGCGTCGGCTGTCAACCCGTGTCCGATCGACACTTCGGCCAATGCCGGAATGCGCTTTGCCAGCGCGGGCAGATTGCCCACCGTCAGATCGTGCCCGGCATTGACCCCAAGGCCGGCGGCCAGTGCCGCGTCTGCGGTTTTTCCCAGTCTTTCCAGCTCCTTGGCCGCCTTGGCGGAATCGGAATGATAACTGCCATAGGGGCCGGTGTAGAGCTCTACGCGGTCGGCGCCGATGTCGCGCGCGGCGGCAATTCCGGCGGGATCCGCGTCGGAAAACAGCGACACCCTGAAACCACCCTTCTTCAGCCGCCTGACGACCGGTGTCAGAAACGCGGCGTCGGCGACAAAGTTCCAGCCGTGGTCTGAGGTTGCTTGCGCAGGATCGTCGGGCACCAGCGTCACCTGTTCCGGCTGGTTTTTTTCCACAAGCGCCAGGAACGCCTCGGTCGGGTAACCCTCGATGTTGAACTCCGCCTGCGGGAACTCATCATCGATCAGCGCCCTGATCTCGGGCAGATCGGAATGGCGCGTGTGGCGCTCGTCCGGGCGCGGATGGACCGTCAGCCCATGGGCTCCAGCCGCCAGGGCAAGCCGTCCAATCCCGGTCACGCTCGGCCACGGCAGGTCGCGCCGGTTGCGCAGCATGGCGATGGCGTTGAGATTGACGGAAAGCTTTGCGGGCATGGCCTGGTGTCCGTGAAATCAGGGATTCGAGCCGCGCCACGCCATTGGTTGGGACGCGGCGCGCGTGAGACCGGGCATCTATAGCGTCTTTGACGGGAACAGATAGGGGGTTTCCGGTGTTCCAGAAGGGCAGAGGTGTTCCGCGAGAGGAGGCATCCACCGTGAATTTCCTCCAATCCGTGCCGGCGATCCGCCGCATCGACACTGATCGCGACGATCTTTTCGCCATCGAAGTGGTTGGTCATGTCTCGGCGGCCGATGCGGAGAACCTGTTCGGCCTGCTCGAGGCGGCCTATGCGCTCCATCCGCGAATCGATATGGCCGTGCGCCTTGTCGACCATGACGGCGTCGACTGGGCCGACATCCGAGACGAGACCCTGAGACAAGGTGTGGTCCATGCGCTGAAACATATAGGCCGCTGCGCGGCGATCGGTTCTCCGGACTGGACGGTGGAGGCACGGCAGACCCTGTCCCCTTCATCGCCTGTCGAATTCAGGCATTTCACCATCGAAGATGAAGCCGCCGCCTGGAAATGGCTCGGCGCCCGACCGGCCGAAGCGCGATGACGGCCAGGCCTTGGTGCCAAGATTAGCGCCCCTGCCTGCCCTTATCTGACAATCGTCAGCCGCTCGGCGGCACGGGTGATCGCGGTGTAAAGCCAGCGCTGGCGGGTTTCCTTGAAGGCCCAGCTTTCATCGAACAGAACGATCTCGTTCCACTGCGAGCCCTGCGCCTTGTGCACGGTCAGTGCGTAGCCATAGTCGAAATCGTCGAAGCGTTTCTTCTGCTGCCAGGGGATGTCGGCGTCCGGATCCTCGAAGGCGGCCTTGAGCAGCTTGATCTTGGCGACGCCGCGGTCCGGATCGTCCTCCTCGGGCGACACCAGAAGATTGATGCCGGGCTTGACCGTCTCGCGCGACGAGGTCATCACCTTCCACAGCGAGCCGTTGAGCAGACCCTTGGCCGGATCGTTGCGCAGGCAGACCAGCTTGTCGCCGGCTTGCGGATAGTCGGCGTTGAACCCTTTGAGCTCGCGCAGGCGCTGATTGTAGCGGCGGCGCGTGCGGTTGGTGCCGACCAGCACCTGGTCGGCCTTCAAAACCAGTTCCTGGGTGACGTCTTCCTTGCCGATCACCTGCGCCGTGCCATAGTCGCCGCGCATGAATTCGCGTCCCTCGCGCACATCGAGCGCCAGCCGCAGGATCGGATTGTCGCGCGCCTGGCGGTGGATTTCGGTCAGCAGGAAGTCCGGCTCGTGGTCGGTGAAGAAGCCGCCGCCCGAGATCGGCGGCAACTGGCCGGGGTCGCCCAGAACCAGGATCGGTGTGCCGAAACTCATCAGGTCGCGGCCGAGTTGCTCGTCGACCATCGAGCACTCGTCGATGACGACCAGTTTCGCACGCGATATCGGGCTCTGCCGGTTGAGCGAAAAGGTCGGCGACATCGAAGTCTTGCCGGTCACCTCGTCCGATACTGATTCCTCGCCCTTCGGCCGGTAGATCAGTGAATGGATGGTGCGGGCATTGACCGCGCCCTTGGAGCGCAGCACCTGTGCCGCTTTGCCGGTGAAGGCGGCGAACTGCACCTGGCCGTCGACATGTTCGGCGAAATAGCGCGCCAGCGTCGTCTTGCCCGTGCCGGCATAACCGAACAGCCGGAACAACTGCGGCTTGCCGGTCTTGAGCCAGCGGGCGACCGCTTGCAGCGCCTCGTCCTGTTGGGGAGAGAATTCCATCAGCGCGAGAAACCGGATTCGCAAGAGAAAGACAAGATAGGTGCCACCATCGACCAGTCGGAGGTGCCTCGCTGCCGCCGGCAGGTCAGGCTATCAGATAGGCAATGCCGAGCCGATGAGGAACAAAACGAGTGATCTGACGGGACGAAAAACCCGACAGGCGTCAAGCTGAAATGACACCGGCCCGCCGGATGAAAGAGTGAGCTGTCATAGGTCACGTCGCTATTTCCCCTACGCCTGGATAATACCTCTTGCTTAATTGCATGATCGCTAATGTACGTGCTTCAATGCCTCTCTTCATGGAGGTAAGGGCATGGCAGCATACCTTATTGCCGATGTAGACATAACCGACGCCGCCGTTTTCGAGGAATACCGCCGGGATGTGCCCGCGACCGAAGCGCGCTACGGGGGAAGGTACATCGCTCGAGGTGGAGCCACCAAGGTGTTGGAGGGCGATTGGGAACCTCATCGCCTGGTCATTGTCGAGTTCCCAGACATGGCTTCCCTCTTGGCATGGTACGACTCTCCGGAATACGGACGGCTCAAAGCTATCCGCGAACGCTGCGCCAAGACGAGGATCATTGCTTTGGAAGGCATGATGCCCTCCGGCTAGATGGCCGGATTGCCAAAAATGAGATCAAGTCATCTGGTCATGGCCCTGACCGGTCGGCCCGGGATCGTTCTCCAGCAGGATCGGCTTGCCATGCGGCGTGGCATGCGCCGCCCGCTCCCAGGCCGCCGCCATGGCATCGACGTCAGGTCTGGCGGCCAGCCCCTTGGAGGCAAGCAGGCTTTCCAGCGCCGCCAGCCAGTGTTCGTAATAATCATGGCCGTCGGAAGCGGCGCCCGGCTTCTTCACCTGCGCCGACAGCGCCTGTGCCCACTCGCTCCAGGAAAACAAGCCCTTGTCGTGCAGCGCCACCGTCATGGCGAAGGCTTCGGCCTGCCAGGGCTCGGCGAAGACAGGCGCATCGACACCCGCCGGCAATTCAGCGGCGCCGTTCACCTCATGCGGGCTCAAGATAGCTCTCCCAGGCGTCGATCGACACGGTCAGCTTCGGGTCGGCGCCCTCGCCCCAGATCTCCGCCCCGTCGAACACCACGGTGTAGACCCATTGCGGATTCTCGCCTTGTCCATGCGCGTTGCTGTCGGGAAAGACGAAGCCGTCGCGCACCGCCTCGATCGTTCCATGCTTGCCGCGCGCATAGCGTGGCAGCCGCGTGTGGCCGGTCGGGTTGAAGTTCTTGGTCCGCACGCAATCGCCGGCCTTGAATCGCGCCGGCGTCGAAACGGGCCGGTCGCAAGGCCCGCCCTTGGCGAGCACCGCCGGCACGTTTTCCGCCGTCAGCACCCGCTTTGGCGTTGCCGCTGGATCGATCGCCTCGCCTGCCCTGAGATCGCGCTCGCTGACGAAGCCATGCCGCGTGAGCAGCACCTCCAGCGCCTTGATCCAGATTTCGTAGTAGCTGGAGGCATAATAGTCGGCCGGATGCAGCGATTCCCGAGCATGCCGGCTCTCGTCGATGTTCCATGCTCCCATGGCACCGGCGCAAAGCGTCACGCCAAGCGCGCGTCGTTCCCATGCGGCATGGAAATACGGCTCGTCCTTTTCGGGCGCCACCGGGCCGAAGCCCATCTGCCCGCCGAGATCCTGCGGCCCGTTCATGCCGGTTCCTTCGCCAAGGCGGTGCCGATCATCGCATCGCGGCTCACCAGTTCGGCCAGCCGCTCCTCGCTCCAACCTTGGGTGCCGCCCGGCCGCATCGGCACGACGAGATAGCGCAGTTCCGCGGTCGAATCCCATACGCGTATTTTCGTGCCGGCCGGCAGCGTCAGCCCGAACTCTTCCAGTACCCCACGCGGATCGATCACCGCGCGCGACCGATAGGGCGGCGCCTTGTACCAGACCGGCGGCAGGCCGAGCACGGACCATGGATAGCAGGAGCACAGCGTACAGACGACGAGATTGTGGGTGTCCCTGGTGTTGAAAACCGCCTGCATGTGCTCGCCTTGACGACCCGCGTAGCCGAGCGAGCCGAGCGCCGACGTCGCATCGCTTTTCAGCCAGTCGGCGAATACCGGGTCGGCCCACGCTTTCGCCACCACCCTGGCGCCGTTGCGCGGACCGATCTTGGTTTCGTAGGTGTCGACGATGACGTCGATCGCGGCCGGGTCGATCAAACCCTTCTGGGTGAGGATGGTCTCCAGCGCGCGCACGCGTGCGGCAAACGGATCGAGCTCGTTGTCGTGGTCATGATCGTGGGACATGACTGCAAACTACGGTTCCAACCCGCCGGCCGCAAGCATCACGGCTTGGGCCAGTTGGCCGTCGCCCGCCGCTTACTCGGCGGCCGCTTTTTGCGGTTCACCCGGCATGTCGTCGCCGGCATCGAACAGCGAGGGCTGGTCCCCGGCTTCGACCAGGTGCAGCTCGCCCTTTCGTTTCGGCAACAGCCCGAGCAGCCAGCCGGAGAAATGCTCCATGTACACATAGATCACCGGCGTGACGAACAGGGTCAGTGCCTGCGAGGCGACGAGGCCGCCGACCACGGCCACGCCCAGAGGTTGGCGCAATTCGGCGCTGGCGCCGGTGCCGAGCGCGATCGGGATCGTCCCCATCAGCGCCGCCAGCGTCGTCATCATGATCGGGCGGAAACGCATGATGCAGGCCTTGTGGATGGACTCGATCGGCGACATGCCCTCTCGGCGCAATTCGAGCGCGACGTCGATCATCATGATGCCGTTCTTCTTGACGATGCCGATCAACATCAAGATGCCGATGACGGCGATGACCGACAGGTCCATTCCCGCCAGCCGCAAGGCCACCAGCGCGCCGAGCACCGCCGAAGGCAGGCCGGTCAGGATGGTGAGCGGATGGATGAAACTCTCATAGAGGATGCCGAGCACGATATAGATGGTCAGGATCGCGCCGCCGATCAGCAGGCCCTGGTTGGCCAGCGAATCCTGGAATGTCTTGGCGGTGCCGGCGAAGGTGGTCGAGATCGCCTTCGGCATGCCGATCTTGTCCTTCAGCGCGTTGATCTCCGTCACGCTGTCGCCCAGCGCCACACCTTGCGGCAAATTGTACGAGATGGTCACCGCCGGCAGCTGTCCGAGCTGGTTGATGGTCAGCGCGCCGGCGGTGCGATCGACATGGGCAAAGGCGCCGAGCGGCACCAGGCTGCCGCTGGCGGTCCTCACCTGGATGGCCAGCATCCGCTCCGGCGACCAGGCGATCTTGGGATCGAGCTCCATGACAACCTCGTAGCTGTCGGCGGAGCCGAAGATCGTCGAAACCTGCTCGGTGCCAAACCCGCCATAGAGGCTGGAGCGCAACGTATCGGTATCGATGCCGAGCGTCGCCGCCTTGTCGCGGTCGACGACCAGCGTCGCCTGCAAGGCATTGTTCTGCAGGTCGCTGGTGACGTCCGCGAAGAACGCGTGGTCGGCCGCCATTTCGTCGTTGAGCTTCTGCGCCCAGATATCGGTCTGCCCGGTGTCCAGCCCCTGCACCACCAGCTGGTAGGCGCTGGCCGACGACCGGGCGCCGAGGCGCAGGTTCTGCACCGGCTGCATGTAGGTCTCGATCCCGGCGACGCCGGCCAGTTGCCGCCTCAGATCCGAAAGCACCTTCTCGATGTCGGGCCGCTGGTCCTTGCCCTTCAGCTGGACGAAGAGCTGCCCCTGATTGAGCGCGTTGTTGCCGCTGCCCGCCGACCACGCCACATGGTCGACATAGGGCGAATGGGAGAAGACATTGGCCACCTGCCCTTGCAGCTTCGCCATGGCGTCGAACGAGATGTCCTGGCGGGCGATCGTCGTCACCGAGATCTGGCCGATATCCTCCTGCGGGAAGAAGCCCTTCGGCGAGACCTGGATCAGCCAGACCGACGCTGCCGCGGTCCCGACGAAGACGAGGAACACCAGGAATGTATGCCGCAGGCAGAAGCTCAAGATCCAGTCGTAGCCGCGCGTGAAGAGATCGTGCTTGCGGCTTTCGCCATGAGCCTCGCGGTCCGCCTTCGACACCGACAGCAGCCGCGAGCACAGCATCGGCGTCAGTGTCAGCGAGACGAACATCGACGCCAGGATGGCGACCGTCACCACGACGGCGAACTCGTTGAAGATGCGTCCGATCACGCCGCCCATCAAAAGCACGGGGATGAACACCGCCACCAGCGAGATCGAGATCGAGATGATGGTGAAGCCGATTTCGCGCGCGCCCTTGAGCGACGCATCGAAGGCCGACAGCCCATCCTCTTCCATGTGGCGGAAGATGTTTTCGAGCATGACGATGGCGTCGTCGACGACCAGGCCGACCGCCAGCGTCAATCCCATCAGGGAGATGTTGTCGATGGAAAAGCCGAACAGGAACATGGCGCCGAGCGTGGCGATCAGCGAGATCGGCACGGCCACGGCCGGGATGATCGTTGCCGTGACACGGCGCAGGAACACGAAGATCACCATCACCACCAGCGCAATGGTCAACAGCAGCGTGAACTGCACGTCGTCGACGGCGGCGCGGATCGAGGTCGAGCGGTCGTTGAGCAGCTTGATGCTGGCGGCGGCGGGCATCTGGTCCTGGAAGGACGGCAGCATCGCCTTGACCTTGTCGACGACGTCGACCGTGTTGGCGTCGGGTTGGCGCTGCACCGCCATGATGATCGCGCGGGTACCATCGTACCAGCTTGCGGTCGTGGTCGTTTGCACCGAATTGATGACGCGCGTGACCTCGCCAAGCCGCACCGGATGGCCGTTCTTGGTGGCGATGATGAGATTGGAAAATCCGGCGGCGTCGGTTAGCTGCGTGTTGGCGGTGATGGTCAGCTGCTGGCGGCTGTTCTGCAGCACGCCGAGCGGCGTATTGCTGTTGGCGGACGCGATCGCCGCCTGCAGCTGGTCGATAGAGATGCCGCGCGCGGCCAGCGCCGTCGGGTCGATCTGGATGCGCACGGCGTATTTCTGCTGGCCGAAGATCGATACTTGCGCGACGCCGTCGATCGTCGACAGCGACGGCGAGATCGCGTTCTCGGCAAAGGCGTCGAGATCGGTCAGCGGAACCGTGTCGCTGACCAGCGACATCAACAGGATCGGCGCGTCGGCGGGATTGACCTTGCGGTAGCTTGGCGGGCTCGTCATCTCCGGCGGCAGCGATCTCTGCGTTCGCGCGATGGCGGCCTGCACATCCGCCGCGGCCGCGTCGATATCGCGGTTGAGCACGAACTGGATGGCGATCGACGTCGAGCCGAGCGAGTTGGTGGTCGAGATCGAATCGATGCCGGCGATGGTGGCGAACTGCTTGATCAGCGGCGTCGCCACCGAGGTCGCCATGGTTTCGGGCGAAGCGCCGGCCAGTTGCGCCGACACGTTGACCACAGGAAATTCGGCGCTCGGCAGCGCCGCCACCGGCAGGAACTTGTATGCGAACAGCCCGCCCAGCACCAGGGCGAACGACATCAGAAGGGTGGCGACGGGCCTGCGGATGCAGAACTCGGAGATCATCGGCTCGCCTCGCCGGCCCTGTCGGCTTGCGCGACCTTGGGCGAGGCCTGTTCGCCGGAGCCGGCCGCCGCCTTGCCTTCATGCACCGCGGCGCCGTTCTTCAGCCGTGTCTGGCCTTCGACGACGACCTTTTCGCCGCTTTTCAGACCGTCGCTGATGGCGCTGTTTTCACCCTCGGTGACCGCCACCTGCACCGGCCGCATCTCGACCGTATTGTCCGGCTTGACCACGTAGACGAACGGCCCCTTCTGGCTGGGCTGCACCGCGACCGTGGGAACCGAAGTCATCTGCGGCATGATGCCGGCGTCGAGCACCACATTCACATACTGGCCCGGCCACAGCGAAAGATCGGCGTTCGGTATGCTGGCTCTGGTGGCGATGGTGCCGGAAGCGGTGTCGACGCTGGAATCGACGAAATCGAGCGTGCCCTTGCCGATCGGCGTCGGGTCGCCATCCTTGGTCAGCGTCACCGCCCCTTGCTGCGGATTTGCAAGCGCCTTGTGCAGCAGCGCAAGATTGCTTTCCGGCAGGTTGAAGTTCACCTGCAGCGGATCCACCTGGGTGATGGTGACCAGCGGCGTCGACGTGCTGCTGCCGTTGCTGGTGGTGACGAGATCGCCGACCGCGACGCTGACGGCGCCCAGCCTGCCGGCAATCGGCGCCGTGATGGTGGCGTAGCTCAGCTGGACGGTATCGGCATCGATCGTCGCCCTGTCGGCATCGGCCGTTGCCGCGGCCGCCTTCTGCGCGGCGATCGCCTGATCGTAGGTCTGCTGCGTGCCGGCCTGCTTGGCCACGAGATCCTTGGCGCGCTGAAGATCCGCCGCGGCACTTGCCAGCAAGGCCTGGTCCTTGGCCAGCGTCGCCTGGTCCTTGGCGAGCTGCGCCTTCAGCGCGCGGTCGTCGAGCGAAAACAGGATATCCCCGGCCTTCACCATCTGCCCGTCCTTGACGTCGATCGACACGATCTGGCTGGAGACCCGCGCGTTGATGTTGACCACCGCCGGTGAGGAAACGAAGCCGATGGCATAGCGCCGGATCGGGAAGTCGGCCGTCGTTGCGGTCGCGGAAACGATCGAGGCCGAGCGGGGGCCATTGCCGCCGCCCGCCTGCTTGCCCGTCGCCGGCGTGCCCGACGCCGGTTTATCCGACGCCGCGACCTGCCTTGCGCCGATGATCTGCTGAACCTTGTTCAGGGCGTCGGGTGACAGATAGAGCCAGGCCGCGCCCAGGCAGGCGACCGCAAGCAATGAAAGAATGACTTTTCCACGCATCGTCAAGGATCCTCTCCGTCGACACGCCGTAGCCAGGTGGTCGCATTCTAGCTCGTTCCGCGGCGCCCGTCCGCGATTTCGCCGAATAGATAGAACACGCCTTGGGCGGAAAAGGGCCAAAACACGGCATTACGAAGATTTAATGTGCAGTGCACAATGGATGGGCAACACCTGCCGACAAGACACGTTGCGGCGTCGTGAAAGGCGATCCCACGCTTGGCCAAGCCCTCAACCAGACCAGCTTAGACGCGTCGTGCCCTGAGTGAGGGGCGACAAAACCGTCTACATCGAAGCGAGCAGCAACCACGGTTGCATACATCGCTTTCGTGGCGAGTTAGCCGCCGAGGCGCGCCTCGGCGTTATTGTCCTTTGGTGCGGCCTCAGCCGTCAATCTGATCCCGAGCGCCTTCATGACGCCGAGCAGGGTTGAAAGCTTAGGATCGCCCTTGTCGCTCAAGGCCTTGTATAGCGCCTCACGTGTGACGCCAGCGTCTTTGGCAATGGACGTCATGCCCCGAGCCCTAGCCACGTTGCCGAGCGCATGGGTGATAATGGCAGCGTCGCCATCTTCGAAGGCCGCTTCGATATAGGCGACGATTGCCTCCTCGCTGTCGAGGAATTCGGAAGCATCCCATTTGGTGGTTTCGATGGTCATTTGACCTCCTTCGCCATGCCGATGGCTTTCTTGATGTCGGTCTTTTGCGATGATTTGTCCCCACCGCAGAGCAGAATGATGATTGTGTTGCCCACCTTGACGAAATAGACGCGATAGCCTGGACCATAGTCGACCCGCAATTCGCCGATGCCCTCGAAAAACTTGGCATCGCCAAGATTGCCAAGCTCGACACGATCGATCCGAACCTGAATGCGAGCCTTGGCGCGGATATCCTTGAGGGACTTGAACCAGCCGACGAATTCAGCGGTTTTGCGCACTTCGATCATGGTTGATTTGTAATCCACAGTTCACATTTAGTCAAAATACAATGTGAACCGGAGTTTACAGAATGCTCACGCTTTTCGCGTGCCAGCGCTTCGAGGCCCTTAGCTTTACCGCAGCATCGGCCACAGCGTCGCCGCCAGCAGCACGCCCATGCCGACGTTGAACCATTTCAGCCGAACCGGGTCCGACAGGAAGCCGCGCAGCGCGGTGCCGAACCCCGCCCAGATCGAGACGCTCGGCAGGTTGACGACGGTGAAGGCGACCGAGATCAGCACCACCGACAGGAACGGATGCTCCGGATTGGCGTAGACGGCCATGGCGGTGATCGCCATCACCCAGGCCTTGGGATTGACCCACTGGAACGCCGCCGCGTCGATGAAACGCATCGGCTTGCCACTCGCCTCACCCTTGCCGCTCAGCGAACGCGACATGGCGATCTTCCAGGCAAGATACATGAGATAGACCCCGCCGGCGATTTTCAGCGCGGTGTGCAGCGCCGGAAAGGCCGTCAACACCGCACCCAAGCCAAGCCCGACCGCCACCAGCAACACCAGAAAACCCATGCTGATGCCCAGCATGTGCGGAACCGTCCGGGCGATGCCGAAATTCACCCCCGATGCCAGAAGCATGAGATTGTTCGGTCCCGGCGTGATCGAGGTCACGAAGGCGTAGACGAGCAAGGCGAGGAATGCGTCGAGCGACATGATATCCTCCCAGATAAGGCAGCGTCCTTGTCTCTTTTTAGGCGGCCGCACAAAGGCCAGCGGCCGGTCTGTGGCCGGGCCAGACTTTGCGCTTGTGGAGATTGGATCGGCTTCGCCGGCCCTACATCGCCTGTGGGCCGCGGTTCAACGCCGCCACGCCGGTGCGGCAGATTTCGACCAGGCCGAGCGGCTTCATGATGGCGATGAACTGGTCGATCTTGGAGCCCTTGCCGGTGATCTCGAAGATGAAATGCTCGGTGTTGGCGTCGATGACGCTGGCACGGAACGCGTCGGCCAAGCGCAGCGCCTCGACACGGGCCTCGCCGGTGCCGGCAACCTTGACCAGCGCCAGTTCCCGCTCCAGCGGCCGCTCCTGGCCGGATTCATGCGAGCGCACGGTCAGGTCGACCACGCGGTGGACCGGCACGATGCGCTCGAGTTGATGCTTGATCTGCTCCAGCACGTGCGGCGTGCCGCGCGTCACGATGGTGATGCGCGACAGGTGCTTTTCATGCTCGGTCTCGGAGACCGTCAGGCTCTCGATGTTGTAGCCGCGCCCGGAAAACAGGCCGATCACCCGGGCAAGCACGCCCGGCTCGTTGTCGACCAGCACGGAGAGCGTGTGGTTCTCCGGCTTTTCCGTTTCCTTGGCGATGAAGTAGGCCGACCCGGTCGGTTGTAGCTGTGCGTTCATGACATGAATCTCGATTTCAAACTCTTGATCTAAATCTCTGTTTACGCACGGCTTCTCGCGACAGCCCTGCCTTGGCCTTCAGCTACACCAGTTCCCTGCCCTTGGCGTCGATGGCGTTGGCCACCGCTTCATCCGTCGCCTCGTCCGGCAGCAGCATCTCGTTGTGCGCCTTGCCCGACGGGATCATCGGGAAGCAGTTGGCGAGCGTCGCCACGCGGCAGTCGAACAGCACCGGCTTCCTGACCGAGATCATCTCCTTGATGGCGTCGTCCAGCTCGTCCGGCTTCTCGCAGCGTATGCCGTGGCCACCATAGGCCTCGGCCAGCTTGACGAAGTCCGGCATCGCCTCGGTGTAGGAATGCGACAGCCGGTTGCCGTGCAGCAGCTGCTGCCACTGCCGCACCATGCCCATATATTGGTTGTTCAAGATGAAGATCTTGATCGGCGCATCGTGCTGCACGGCCGCGCTCATCTCCTGCATGGTCATCTGCACCGAAGCGTCGCCTGCGATGTCGACGACCAGCGCGTCGGGATGCGCGATCTGCACGCCGAGCGCCGCCGGCAGGCCATAGCCCATCGTGCCCAGCCCGCCCGACGTCATCCAGCGGTTCGGCTTCTCGAAATGATAATGCTGCGCCGCCCACATCTGGTGCTGGCCGACCTCGGTGGTAATGTAGGTGTCCATGTTCTTGGTCAGTTCGTAGAGCCGCTGGATGGCATATTGCGGCATGATCACGTCGTGGTTCATCTTGAAGGCGAGCGAGTCGCGCGCACGCCATTTGGCGATCTGCTCCCACCAGGGGTGGAGCGCCTTCTTGTCGGCCTTGGCGGTCGCCCGCCACAGCCGCACCATATCCTCCAGCACCCGGCCGACATCACCGATGACAGGAACGTCGGTATGGACGTTCTTGTTGATCGACGATGGATCGATGTCGATGTGGATCTTCTTCGAATTCGGCGAAAACGCGGTCAGCCGGCCGGTGATGCGGTCATCGAAGCGTGCGCCGATGCAGATCATCACGTCGCAGTCATGCATGGCCATGTTGGCTTCATAGGTGCCGTGCATGCC
Source organism: Mesorhizobium sp. M0152 (assembly GCF_040322415.1). Classification (NCBI taxonomy): domain Bacteria; kingdom Pseudomonadati; phylum Pseudomonadota; class Alphaproteobacteria; order Hyphomicrobiales; family Phyllobacteriaceae; genus Mesorhizobium; species Mesorhizobium sp. M0152. The sequence goes on along the minus strand of NZ_JAMYTH010000032.1, from coordinate 54,739 downwards.
GAGCATGCCGAGCCAGTTCTTGCCCGATGCCGGATAGGCGCCGAGCCCCATCAGCGTCGAGGTGATCGGGAAACCGGTGAGGTCGACCAGTTCGCGCAAGAGATGGCTGGCTTCCGGACCGGAATTGATGACGCCGCCGCCAGAGTAGATGACCGGCTTCCTTGCGCTGGCCATCAACTCGACCGCCGCCTTGATCTTCTCCAGGTCGCCCTGGACCTTGGGCTGATAGCTGGTGCGCGGCGCGATCTGCGGCGGGACATAGAAGCCGCGCGCGAACTGCACGTCCTTCGGGATATCGACCACCACGGGACCGGGACGGCCCGTCGTGGCGACATGGAAGGCTTCGTGGATGGTCGCGGCAAGCTCGTTGACGTCCTTCACCAGCCAATTGTGCTTGGTGCAGGGACGCGTGATGCCGACCGTGTCGCATTCCTGGAACGCATCGGAGCCGATCAGCGAAGTCGGCACCTGCCCCGTCAGGCAGACGAGCGGGATCGAATCCATCAGCGCGTCCTGCAATGGCGTCACCGCGTTGGTGGCGCCGGGGCCGGAGGTCACCAGCATGACGCCGGCCTTGCCGGTCGACCGCGCATAGCCTTCGGCCGCGTGGCCGGCGCCCTGCTCGTGCCGCACCAGGATGTGCTCGACCTCGTCCTGCTGGAATATCTCGTCATAGATCGGGAGTACCGCGCCGCCCGGATAGCCGAAGACGTGCTTGACGCCATTGTCCTTCAGCGCCTGCACCACCATTTCGGCGCCCGTCATTTCGCGCCGCTCGCTCTGTCCATTGCTCATCGGTCTGGTCCCGTACTGTCCGCCATCTGGCGATTGCTGGTCGTTTAGTCGTGTTTCGGGCAATAAAAAAGGCCCCCGAGGGAGCCTGTGTGTTGCGCATGGGAGGTTTTCGCCCGGCGGTTACACCGCCTTGCCCACGCGCTTTCCTACGAGAATGAGTGCCGTTTTCATGGTGGCGGACACTAAGGGCGGGCAAGGCAGCCTGTCAACGGCAAAAATCGCGCCGGCACGCACAGCAAGCCGGCGCACCCCTGGGGATCAGCCCGGCGCCTTGCAGCGGAAAACGCGCGGATCGCATCTGGTTGCCTTCCTCGCCAGCTGTCCCGGCGTCTTGGAGTCGGGACGCCCGCTCCCGACGCTCTCCGTCAGCCATTGAAGCCGCTTGGTGACCTCACAGGTAAGCCATTGAACGCACGTGAAACTATGGTGGGGCGTGACGAAGGCTGCCATCTCCGCCGATACTTGATCGTCCGGCCTGCAAGTCGGGAGGAGCCACATGACGATCTGGATTTCACGGGAGGAACCCTGATGCTCGATAAGACCCCCAACAAGAAACTGTCCGACCTGCTCGACCAATTCGGCGCCGCCCTTGCCGCCAACGACATCGAGAAAGCGGTCGACTGCTTTCAGGAGGATTGTTACTGGCGCGATCTCGTCACCTTCACCTGGAACATCAAGACCATGGAAGGTCGCGGCCAGGTCCGCGACATGCTGGAAAGCCAGCTGTTGAAGACCAGGCCATCGCACTTTGCCATCGCCAAGGGCGAGGACGCGACCGAGAGCGGCGGGCTGATCGAAGGCTGGATCAGTTTCGAGACCGAGGTGGCGCGCGGCTTCGGCCAGATCAGGCTGAAGGACGGCAAGATCTGGACGCTGCTGACCACCATGGCCGAACTGAAGGGCCACGAGGAGCCCGCGGGCTTCGCGCGGCCGATGGGCGCCAAGCATGGCGCGGGCAAGAACCGTCCGACATGGAAGGAAGAGCGCGAGACTGAAGCGGCCGAGCTCGGCTTCAAGACGCAGCCCTACACCGTGATCATCGGCGGTGGCCAGGGCGGCATCGCGCTCGGTGCCCGGCTGCGGCAGCTCGGCGTGCCAACCATTATCATCGAGAAGAACGAACGCGCCGGCGACAGCTGGCGCAAGCGTTACAAATCGCTCTGCCTGCACGACCCGGTCTGGTACGACCATCTGCCTTACATCGATTTCCCGAAGAACTGGCCGGTCTTCTCGCCCAAGGACAAGATCGGCGACTGGCTGGAAATGTACACCAAGGTGATGGAGCTGAACTACTGGTCCTCGACCGAGGCCAAGAGCGCCTCCTATGACGATAGGACCAAGGAATGGACCGTCGTCGTTCACCGCGACGGCAAGGACATCACGCTGAAGCCGAAGCAGCTGGTGCTGGCCACCGGCATGTCCGGCCGGCCCAACCTGCCGAAATTCAAGGGCATGGAAAGCTTCAAGGGCGACCAGCACCATTCCTCGAAACACCCCGGCCCCGACCAATATGCCGGTAAGAAGGTCGTCGTCATCGGCTCGAACAACTCCGCCCACGACATTTGCGCGACACTCTGGGAGGCCGGCGTCGACGTCACGATGGTGCAGCGCTCCACCACCCATATCGTAAAGTCCGACACGCTGATGGATATCGGCCTTGGCGCGCTCTATTCGGAACAGGCGGTGCAGAACGGCATGACCACGGCCAAGGCCGACCTGATCTTCGCCTCCCTGCCCTACAAGATCCTGCACGAGTTCCAGATCCCGCTCTACCAAAAGATGAAGGACCGCGATGCCGACTTCTACAAAGGGCTGGAGAAAGCTGGGTTCATGCTCGATTGGGGCGATGACGGCTCCGGCCTGTTCATGAAATATCTCAGGCGCGGCTCCGGCTACTACATCGACATCGGTGCCTCGCAATTGATCATCGACGGCGACATCAAGCTCAAGAGCGGCGTCGACGTGAAGGAGATCAAGGAGCATTCCGTGCTGCTCAGCGACGGCACCGAACTGCCGGCCGATGTCATCGTCTACGCCACCGGCTACGGCTCGATGAATGGCTGGGCGGCGGAGCTGATCTCGAAAGAAGTAGCCGACAAAGTTGGCAAATGCTGGGGTCTTGGCTCCAACACCACCAAGGATCCCGGCCCCTGGGAAGGCGAGCAGCGCAACATGTGGAAACCGACCCAGCAGGAGGCGCTATGGTTCCATGGCGGCAATCTGCACCAGTCGCGCCATTATTCGCAGTTCCTGGCGCTGCAATTGAAGGCCAGGCAGGCCGGGCTGCCGACACCGGTCTATGGACTGCAGCAGGTCCACCACCAAGGATAATAAGGCCGGGCAGATGCCAGGCGAGGTGCGGCGACTGCCGCATCTCCGGCGGATTTCGGACTTTTCAGCACCTCGAGGCTCTCTGTCGGGGCCATCGGCCGCACCACGGTCGTCAATCAGAGATGGCGCACGCGGCGCCGCTTGCGCGCGGCCTTGATGGCGCTGATGCGCTCTGTGTCTTCTTCCCTGAGATGCCGTCCGCGTTCCAGAATCTCGAGCGTGTATTCCTCGTAGGTCAGGCCGAGCCGATCTGCCTTGTCCATGCGCATCAGCATGACCTCGTGGCTCGGCGCTTTCCACGCTTTGGCATGGGCCGCTTGCCAGGCAAGGAAGATGTAGGGGTCGCCCTTGCCCCATGGCGGTCCCTTGTAGTCGTCGAGAGGCGGCCCGCCATTGTCGGAGCGCTTTGGCCGTCTCGCCATGACGTCAGCTCCTGACCAGCGCGACGAGATAGTCGGCGCCCGGCTCCAGGGCATGAAACACGCAATCCGACGGCGCGCCCAGCGCCAGGCAATCGCCGGGTTCAAGCCTGTGCACCACATCACCCTCTGTGAATTCCAGGCGGCCGGAAATCAGCCATATCTGTTGCTTGATGAAGACGTAGGAAGCGGCTGGAAGACCGACCCTTTTGCCCGCCGGCAGATGCACCCTGATCAGCTCCAGCGGCATGTCGCTGGCCGGCGACAAATGCCGCCTGACATAACCTGTGTCGGGATCGCGCCACACCGGCTGATCGGCGTCTCGCAGCAGCCCGCCGCCTTGCAATTCCGCGCGTGCGATAAGGGTGGAGAGCGTCATGCCGAAAGCAGCGGAAATGCGCACCAAAAGCGCCGCCGTCGGACTGGTCTTGCCGCGCTCCATCGTACTCAGCATCGCCTTGGAAACCCCGGACCGCTCGGCAAGCTCCGCCAGCGACCAGTCGCGCATGATCCTTTCGGCATGTATCCGCCTGCCGATAGTCGAAGAGATATCGTTCGCCATACCATCCATTCGTCCATTATAACGAAATACCGGGACTGGAGAAGAGCCGTCTCGCGACAATTCTCACGAGTTCTTTAATCGTCTCTACACCATCCGACCTCATCGCACCTTAACCCCGTTCCTGTAGGGTCGGCGCACCAGGGAAATGGGGATTGGCTGTCCATGTATGTCGAACGCGAAGCCTCCGTCGGAGAACCGACATCGCAGGAGCGCCGTGACGCGGAGCAGAATGACAGGCGGATCCTTGGCAATGTCGTGCAATGCGACGGCGCACGCGCCACCATCGCCGCCTATGCCGACGATGTCGACGGCGCGGTCACCGGTCTGTGGACGGTCGGCAGGATGATCTCCATCAATCTGGGCACGACGCGAACCGTCGGCCTGGTCTATGCGATCGGCAAATCGGACCGCGCCTGGAGCAATGAAGGCCCGAATGCCATCGAGGTCAGTATCGAGCTGATTGGCGAAGTGCGTGACGGAGCCGAGGCCGGCGCCAAGCCGGTCTTCGATCGCGGCATAACCACCTATCCGCATATCGGCGCCGTCGCCCATCGCATCCGCACCCGTGACCTGCAGGCGGTCTATGATCTGGCCGGCCGTCATTCCATCACCATCGGCTCGCTGTCGCAGGATGAGGCGATCGCCGCCAATATCGCCATCGACGACACGCTGGCGCGCCATTTCGCCATTGTCGGCACCACCGGCGTCGGCAAGTCCACCGCCGTCTCGCTGCTGTTGCGCAAATCGATCGCGGCGCGGCCCGACCTGCGCATCCTGATCCTCGATCCGCACAATGAGTTTGCGGCGTCGCTGCCCGAATATTGTGTCAAGGTCGATTCCAAGACGCTCGATCTTCCGTTCTGGATGTTCAGGCTGGAAGAATTCGCCGAGGTGCTGTTTCGCGGACGTGAAACGGTGCCGGAAGAGATCGACGCCTTGCGCGACCTCATTCCGCTCGCCAAGAATCTTTATCGCAACCCGAATTCAGGCGCCTATCTCCGGCGCGGCAACGATGCGCTAACCGCGGATACACCGGTGCCCTACCGCATCGCCGACCTTCTCAAGCAGATCGACGAGCGCACGGGCATGCTCGAAAGCAAGAACGAGCGCCCGACGCTCAAATCGCTGAAGACGCGCATCGAATCCGCGGCCGCCGATCCGCGCTACCGCTTCATGTTCAACTCGCGCCTGATCGAGGACACCATCCACGAGACGATCGGCAACATCTTCCGCGTGCCGCACCATGGCCGGCCGGTGACCTGCTTCGAAATGGCCGGCATGCCCTCCGAAGTGGTCAATTCGGTCTGTTCCGTGCTGGCGCGCCTGGCCTTCGACCTTGCGCTGTGGAGCGAGGGCAAGCTGCAGCTCCTGCTGCTGTGCGAAGAAGCGCACCGCTACATGCCGGCCGATGCGCGTCTCGGTTTCGCGCCGACAAGGCACGCGCTGTCGCGCATAGCCAAGGAAGGCCGCAAATATGGCTGCTATCTCGGGGTCGTTACCCAGCGTCCGGGCGAACTCGATCCGACCATCCTGTCGCAATGCTCGACCTTCTTCGCCATGCGGCTCGCCAACGAGCAGGACCAGGCGATCATCCGCTCGGCCATTGCCGACTCTTCCGCCTCGACGCTTGCCTTCCTGTCGTCCATGGGCCAGCGCGAAGCCATTGCCTTCGGCGAGGGCGTGGCAACGACCATGCGGCTGAAATTCGAACGACTGCCGGCGGAACTGATCCCCGGCACGGCCAAGCGCGAAGAGGCCGAGTCATCGAAAGCCGGCGACGATGTCGACCTGGTGGCGATCGTGGAGCGGCTGCGCAACGTGCCGAAACCGCAGCCGCAGGCCATGGCCTTCGCGGAGGTCGTCGATTCAGGCCGGCAGGCCGGCGATCCCGACTACCGCAAGCCGCCGGTCGCCCGCGGGCAAACCGACGACGATTTCGACATGCGCTACGGCCTCAAGCCCGCCACCTTCGGCATGCGCCCCCAGAACGATTAGGCTGCGCCTTACCTCCAAATGCCTGCAATCTTGAGAACTGCATAAGCAGCTGAGGAAGCTGCTTAGTTCTGAAAGCTTGGGTAAATCCCGAAGGGAATTCATCAGGCCGGATTGAATGGAGTGGTTTTCGAGAAGCCGGAGCGGAGCGGACATTCTGTCCGTGAGCACAGGCCTACGCCGGCCGTAGCCTTAACTGCCACGACCGCCATGAGTGCTTCGGCCGGCGAAGGCCGGAAGCGCAGAAAACGGCGGCAGACGGCCAGCCTCACGAATTCAGTGGCGGGATTTTAGGCGCAGACGCGGTTGCGGCCCTGCCTCTTGGCCTCGTACAGCTGCCGGTCGGCGCGGCGATAGAACTCCTCGGCCGTTTCCTTGCGGTCCCAGACGGCCAGGCCGACGCTGGTGGTGATCTTGAGCCGGACATTGCCCGAGAGGACCGACATGTTGGCGATTGCCTTGCGGATGCGCTCGGCGAATTTGGACAACAATTCCGCCTCCATATTGGGCGTGACCACGGCGAATTCCTCGCCGCCCAGCCGCGCCACCACGTCGTGAAAGCGCGTCATGTCCTTCAGGCAATTGGCGACAGCCCTGAGCACCTCGTCGCCGACATCGTGGCCGTGCGTATCGTTGACCTGCTTGAAATGGTCGAGATCGAGGATCATCAGCCCGACGGGCTTTTCGATGCGTCCGAACTCCTCGAGATATTCCTTCAGCGCGTCATCGAAATAGCGCCGGTTCTGCATGCCGGTCAGGCTGTCGGTCAGCGCCGCATGCTCAAGCGTCTCCGAGCGGGCGCTGAGCGAAACCGTCATGGCGCGCAGCTTACCTTCCTCCGTCGCTTGTTTGCGGATCAGAGGGTAGATGAAGAAGATGCCGAAAAACAGCGCCGTCGCCAAAAGCACGCCTGTCGCGAACAACAGCTTGTTGAGGTAGATAACCTTGTCCAGGCCGGAAGCCGTGTGGAGTTCCATGGCGAAGGATTGCAGCTGCCCATAGGCGTGGAGCGTCACCAGGCCGGCGGCCAGGATCACGAAGATAAAGACGAAAAAAGCGGATTCCGCCTTGTGGAAACGCATCTGCTCCCCGATCGAAAAGTGCCAACCGGTCTTATGGCACGGCCGGCCTTACGGAGGGTTAATTCGGACAACCACAACGGGAATCCTTCCCTCAAGATCGACTTTTCAGGTTGCATTAGCAACAGTCGCTTGGATCATGGTTTCGAGATCGCTATCGGGGCGCAATCTCTGCCATTCCGGCCCTAGCTGATGGCGGAACCAGGTCGCCTGCCGCTTGGCATATTGCCGGGTTGCGACCTTTGCGCGTTCGATCGCCTCGGCAAAGCTTGACTGCCTGGCTATCGCGGCCTGCAACTCGCGAACGCCGATCGCCTTCATCGCCGGCAAGTCCGGATCGAGACCAAGCGCTGCAAGCTGCCTGACTTCCTCCACTGCGCCCTTGTCCAGCATCTGGTCGAAGCGCCTGTCGATGCGGCCGACCAGTGCGGCCCGGTCCGGCTCGATGACGAAAAAGCGCGCGCTTTGCCGGTCGATCAACGGTTGGCCGCGCTCCGCTTGCCATTCCAGGATCGAACGGCCCGAGGCATCGAGCACCTCGAGCGCCCGCACGATGCGCTGGCTGTCGGTCGGCCTCAGTTGCATGGCGGCCCGCGAATCCTCGCGCAGCAGGATGCCATGCAGTTTGACGGCGCCTTGTTCCTTCAACTCATAACGCCAGCGGTCGCGGACCCGCTGCGGAATGGCGGGCATTTCCGAAATGCCCTCGGCCAGCGCGCGGAAGTAAAGCCCGGTGCCGCCGACGAAGATTGGTCGCCGCGACAGCGTTCCATCGTCGATGAGCCTGGTCACGTCCCGCAGCCAGGCTCCCGTCGAATAGGCAGTGCCGGGATCAACGTGACCGTAGAGAAAATGCGGCGCGCGGGCGAGGTCCGCCGCCTCCGGCCGGGCGGTCAGCACGTCGAGCACCGCGTAGCCTTGCATGGAATCGGTGTTGACGATGACGCCGCCGGTGCGTTCGGCCAGATCGAGCGCCAGCGCCGACTTGCCGCTGGCGGTCGGTCCGGCTATCAGGATCGCGTTCTTCACGCGGCCCTCGCCCGCATCCGTGCCGGAATTCTCGATGCCGCTCGTTGCCACGCTTGTTTCCCGTCCTGCTGACCGCGCTTTGTCGCCGTCGCTTGCGAATATGGCCTCAAGGTCGGTGGGCGCAAGCGGCGTTCTCTGGCTGGCCGAAGGGATTGCCTGCGATCTTGCGCTGCCGGACGGCGCCGACGCTGCTTACATGACCGCCAGCCTGCGCGCAGCACTGGCCGCGGAACCGGTCGACGTGATCGTCCAGCAGGCGCAGACACGGCGAAAGAAGATCCTCCTCGCCGACATGGATTCGACGATGATCGACCAGGAATGTATCGACGAACTGGCCGACGAGATCGGCGTCAAGGATCACGTCGCCGCCATCACCGCGCGATCCATGAACGGCGAGATCGCGTTCGAACCGGCTTTGCGCGAGCGCGTGGCGCTGCTGAAGGGTCTCGATGCGGCCGTGGTCGACCGCATCGTCGCCAATCGCCTGACACTGGCCTCCGGCGGCCGCGCACTGGTCCAAACCATGCGCGCCAACGGCGCCTGGACGGCGCTTGTGTCGGGTGGGTTCGAGGTTTTCACCATGCGCGTCGCCTCAATGCTCGGCTTCCAGGAAAACCGCGCCAACCGTCTGCTGGAACACGACGGACGCTTCAGCGGCCTGGTCGGCGAGCCGATCCTCGGCCGTGCCGCGAAGGCCGAGGCTCTGATCGAAATCGCGTCGCGGCTCGGCCTGACGCCGGCCGACGCCATCGCCGTCGGCGACGGCGCCAATGATCTCGACATGATCCGCCTTGCCGGCACCGGCGTCGCGCTGCATGCCAAGCCGGCCGTGGCGGCGCAGGCCAGCGTGCGCATCGACCATGGCGACCTCACCGCATTGCTCTATCTGCAAGGCTATCGTCAGGAAGAGTTCGTGCAATGAAGCCGATGCGCACCGAACGCTTGATCCTGCGCAATTGGGAGGATCGCGACCGCGATCTGTTCCACCGGATCAATTCCGACGAACAGGTCATGGAGTTCTTTCCGTTCCGCCGCGACCGTGCGCAGGCGGACGTCAAGATGGACGAGTTGCGTGGCCGGATCGCCGAGGATGGCTACGGTTTCGCTCCCGCCGAGATCATTGAAACCGGCGAATGCATCGGCTTTGTCGGTCTGCTCGATACTGACCATCTGCCGTTCCTGCCGGCCGGCACTGTCGAGATCGGCTGGCGACTGGCACCCGAATTCTGGGGCCAGGGCTACGTCACCGAGGCGGCGGAAGCCTGGCTGGCCTTCGGCTTCGAAACGCTTGACCTTGGCGAAATCGTGTCCTTTGCCGTCGGGAAGAACAAGCGCTCCACTGCCGTGATGGAACGCCTCGGCATGACCGCCGACCCATCCGCCGATTTCGACCATCCCAGCATTCCCGACAGCCACCCCGCGCTCAAGCGGCACGTGTTCTACAGGCTCTCGCGCGAGGACTGGCGGAAAAGAGAAAAGGCGGCCTGCTAGCCGCCCTCGCTCAGATCAGGCTGTTGCCTTATCAGGATCAATCCATCCGGATCGTCACGAACCGCAACTCACCGGTCTTCGACGCCAGCATCAGCAGCGCGTTCTTGCGGCCTTGCTCCTTCAGGGCGCCGATCCGGTCCATGACGTCCTTGGGCGCGGCAACCGATTCCTGTGCGATTTCGGTGATCACCTCTCCCGGCTGGATGCCGCGTTCGGCAGCGGCGGAATCCTTGGCCACATCGGTGATGACGACGCCGGAGACGTCGGCGGCGATGCTGAACTTCTTGCGGGTTTCGTCGTTGAGCTCGCCGATCGTCATGCCGAGCACGGAAGCGGTCGAAACGGCCGGAGCCTTGTCACCCTTGTCCTGATCGGTGTTGCCGCCCTCCTCGCCGCTGGCGAGCTTCTCGCTATCCTCGAGCCGGCCGAGCGTCACCTTCACCGTCTGCTCGACACCCTTGCGCACGATCAGCACGTCGACCGCCTTGCCGACCGGGCTTTCAGCGACAACGCGCGGCAGGTCGCGCATTTCATGAATGTCCTTGCCGTCGAATTTGAGGATGACGTCGCCAGCCTGGACGGTGCCGTTGTCGACGGGACCACCCTTGATGACGCCGGCAACCAGCGCGCCCTTGGCGGTCGCCATGCCGAGGCTTTCGGCGATGTCGTCCGTCACCGGCTGGATGCGCACGCCGAGCCAGCCACGCCGCGTCTCGCCGAACTGGCGCAACTGGTCGACCACGCCCGAGGCGAGCTGCGAGGGAATGGAGAAGCCGATGCCGATCGAGCCGCCCGACGGCGAAATGATCGCCGTGTTGATGCCGATGACCTCGCCGGCGCTGTTGAACAGCGGTCCGCCCGAATTGCCGCGATTGATCGCCGCATCGGTCTGGATGAAGTCGTCATAAGGGCCGGAATTGATGTCGCGGTTGCGCGCCGAGACGATGCCGACAGTCACCGTGCCGCCGAGGCCGAACGGATTGCCGATCGCCATCACCCAGTCGCCGACGCGCATCTTGGTGGAATCGCCGAACTTCACCGCCGTCAGCTTGTGGCCTTTCGGATCGACCTTCAGCACCGCGACATCGGTCTTGGTGTCGGTGCCGACCAGCGTCGCCTTCAAGGTGACGCCATCGGAGAAATTGACCTCGATATCGTCGGCATCGGCAATCACGTGATTGTTGGTGACGACGATGCCTTGCTCGGCATCGATGACGAAACCGGAGCCCAGCGATTGCACTTTCTGCCCGCTATTGTCCTTGTCGCCGCCGCGATTCTTGAAGAAGTCGTCGAAGAAATCCTGGAAGGGCGAGCCCTCGGGCAGCTGCGGCATCGGCACCGCGCCCGGCCCTTCCGTACCCTTGACCGTCTGCGAGGTCGAGATGTTGACCACGGCGCCGAGCAGGCCCTGCGCCAGATCGGCGACCGAAGCGGGGCCGTCCGCGGCGAACGTCGGCGTCACGAAGGACGGCACAGCAGCGGCGCCGACGAGAAGCATGGCTGCGCCAGCGATGAACGTCCGCCGTGCCGCGCGCAAAAGGGGTGTGGATGTCATCGAGAAGCCTCCCGGCGTTTCTGAAAGAGAAAAGCGCTTCGGCGAAAACGCCGCGTCGCGCCATGATGGCAAAAAATACGGCACGTTTGCGGCTATGGCTATCGGCAGAGTGTAAATCCCGCGTTATTCGGCGGCCGCACTGCCTTTATCCGCCTCGCGCCAGCCAGACGATGCCGACGCCAGCCGCGATCGCTGCCAACCCGGCGATCCACAACGCATTCTCCGGCATCGACAGCATGTCGCCGGCAAGTTTCCTCGCCAAGCCAGGGAAGCCGCCATAGACCAGGCCCTCTATGACGAGGACCAGGCCGATGGCGGCGAAAAAATCCTGCACCGGCCGTTACTGGCCGGTGCTGGGTGCCGCCGGCGCGGCAGGTGCCGTCGCCGGCGCGGCAGGTGCCGGCGCGGCCGGCGTCGCCGGTCCTTGCTTGCCGTCGGGATCGCGGAAGAAGCGGAAGAACTCCGAACTCGGCGACAGCACCATCGTCGTTCCGGTGTTGTCCAGCGCCGTGCCGTAAGCATTCATCGACCGGTAGAAGTCGAAGAAAGCCGGGTCGCGTTGATAGGCTCCCGCAAAGGTGGCGCTGCGCTGGGCTTCGCCCTCACCGCGCAGGATCTCGGATTCCTTCTGCGCCTCGGCAACGATCTCGACGACCTCGCGATCGGCGCGGGCCTTGATGCGCTGCGCCGCCTCGTTGCCGCGTGCCCTCAGCCGTTCGGCCTCGGCCAGACGTTCGGCCTTCATACGGTCGAAGGTCTGCTGCGAGACCTCGGCCGTAAGGTCGGTGCGGCGGATACGGACGTCCTCGATCTGCAGGCCGAGCGAGGTGGCGTCGGGCCGCAGTTGATCGCGCACTTCGCGCATCATCACCGCACGTTCTTCCGAGAGCGCTGCCTCGAAGTCACGCAGACCGTAGACGCGACGCAAGGCGGCGTCGAGACGTGTCCTCAGCCGCGCCTCGGCCAGTTCGATCTGGCCGGAGACCGCCGCCCGGAACACGCGCGGGTCCGAAATGCGATAGGCGATGAAGGCGTCGACCTCGTAGAACTTGCCGCCCGAAACCTGGACGCGGATGTTGTCGAGGTCGAAGCGCAGCACCCTGTTCTCGATGATCTGCACCGTGTCGGCGTCGAAGAACGAGAACGGCGCCTTGAAGTAGATGCCGGGCGCGGTCTTGACGTCGACGATCTCGCCGAACCGCAGCACGAGCGCCTGCTGGCGCGCATTGACGACGAAGACCGACGAATAGATCAGGAACAGGATGACCGCGGCGATGACGACGAAGACGGGAAGGCGGTTGGCCATCACTGGTTACCTCCCGTGGTCGCACCCGGGATCGCCGGAGGCGGCGTTTTCTGCTGCAACGCCGGCAACGGCAGATAGGGGACGACCCCCTGCCCGTTGCCCTGTTCGACGATCACCTTGCCCGAATCCTTCAGCACCCTCTCCATCGTTTCGAGATAAAGCCGCTTGCGCGTCACGTCGGGCGCCTTGGCATATTCGTCGTAGACCGAGATGAAGCGCTGCGCCTCACCTTCGGCTTCCTGCACCACCCGGTTCTTGTAGGCGGCCGCGTCTTCACGGATCTGTGCGGCCGCGCCGCGTGCCTGGCCGAGCTTCTGGTTGGAATACTGGTTGGCCTGCTCGACGAACTTGTCCTCGTCCTGCTCGGCGCGCTGCACCTCGTCGAAGGCATCGGCCACTTCGCGCGGTGGGGCCGCGTCCTCGATCGAGATGGCATTGACCTGCAGGCCGGCCTTGTAGCCGTCCAGCGTCGTCTGGATGATTTCCCGGACCGAAGCCGCGATGCCCTGACGGTCGTCGCGGAAGATGTCCTGCGCCGGCCTGCGGCCGACGGCTTCGCGCATGGCGCTTTCGGCAACCTGCCGCAGCATGCCGTCCGGATCGGAGACGTCGAACAGATAGGCCCGGGGATCGGAAACCTGATAGGCCACCGAAAACTGCACGTTGACGATGTTCTGGTCGCCCGAAAGCATCAGGCCGTTGCCGCTGGTGTTTCCGCCGCCGATGTCGACGAGCTGCTCGGAAATCTTGGCCGTCTCGACGGTCTCAAGCGGCCACCAGTGGAAATGCAGGCCGGGCTGCGACAGCTCGGCCTTCGGCTTGCCGAAGCGCAGTTCGACCGCGACCTCGTCGGGTTGCACCGTATAAACCGCCTGGAATGCCCAAAGCACCACGAGTACCGCGCCGATCAGCCCGAACACGGCGGGGCTTGCGCCACCGCCGCCGGGCAGCGCGCGCCGCAGCCTGTCCTGGCCGCGGCGGATAATGTCTTCGAGGTCGGGAGGCGACCCCTGCGGGCCGCTCGGTCCCTTTGGCCCCTGCCCCCAGGGTCCCTGATTGTTGCCGCCGCCGCCCCACGGGCCGCCGCCACCGCCACTCTTGTCATTCCAGGGCATGAACGTCCTTTCGCTTGGAATTCCCTCATGCACCGGTGTTACGGCGCAAAATCCTAGTGTTGTTCTTCTATAGGGACGCCACGGGGCGCTTTCAACGCGATGCCCTGCCGACACGATCCGATTTTGGACCGGTCGCGACCCTTTGTCGTCCTTCAATGCACGTCGCGGCGGCGCTCGTAAACCGTATAGCGCGTCGCGTGGCTGTCCTTTTCCCCGGCCGGGACCTCCTGCGAGCTCACGATGCGCCATGAATCAGGGTCGATCGGCGGAAAAAGCGCGTCGCCGTCGACCGTGGCCAACACATGGGTGACGTGCAGCCGGTCGGCCAGCGGCAGCGCCTGGGCATAGATCTCGCCGCCACCGATGACGCAGACCTCTTCCACGCCGGCCATGCAGCGCCCGCGCACCGTCGCCAACTGGATCGCGGCTTCCAGCGTATGCGCCACCTCGACGCCCTCGGCATGCCAGGCCCTGTCGCGGGTGACGACGATGTTCAACCTGCCCGGCAGCGGCCGGCCTATGCCTTCATAGGTCTTGCGGCCCATGATGATGGGCTTGCCCATCGTGTCGGCCTTGAAACGCTTGAGATCGGAGGACAGCCGCCAGGGCAGCCCGCCATCCCGCCCGATGACGCCGTTCCGGGCGATGGCAACGTAGATCGCAACGTCCATCAGCCGCCGTTCCCACCACTGCTGTCCGAAGGATTGAGGATCAGGATGTCGATGTCGCGCTCAGGATAGAAATCGTCCGCCCTCATCTCGAAACTCGTCGGCCCGACCTTTTTGACATTGTCGCCGCAGAAGGAGACCAGGGCTTTCGGATTGCCCTTGTCGACCGTCAGCTTGAACTTGCCGATGCTGCCCGCCGCCCAGTTGCCGCCGGTGGTCAGGATATAGGCGATCCGGCTTTCATAATATCCGGGGTAGCCGTCGGGATTGTCCTTCGCCGCCTTGCGCACCGCGTTTTCGAACGTCTCGTCCATGCAGTACCGGGTCTTATAGGCGGCGTACTGGCCCTGGAACTTTCCGTCATAGAAGAAACTGACGGAGGACGTGCCGCCGACGCTCGGCTTGTAGCGGTGCGAGACATGAACGTCCTTGTTGGCCGAAAAGGTTGAGCGCCACCAATAGGTCGAACGCAATTGCCAGAACGGCGCATAGGTGGATTTCATGCCGCTGCCGTCGTCGACCGTATCCTCGATGATGATGCCGCGGTTGACCCAATCGTCGGCCACCGCTTGCGGCAGCTTCGCCAGCGCCGCCTTGGCCGCGTCGCCGAACGGGTTGAACGGCACGTTCTGGACCTTCAGGTCGGCGCCGATATCGATGCCGAGCGCGAACACCTTCTGCTCGAGCTGTGGCTTTGTCGCGACCCCGTCGATGGTCACCTCGAAACCGAGAAAATTGTCGCTCTGGTTTTCGGGGATCGCCGGCATCTCCTCGGGATCGCCCGAGATGTCGGGCATGGGGAAGGCGACGATCGCCTCGACATCCTTGTCGGTGTTGTTGTGGAAGACGTAGTCGACCGTCACCTTTTCCGGCGAGATGAAGAGGTCCTCGCTCTGCATCGCCACGGCATCGCTGCGCGACAGGATCAAGCCGCCGGTGCCGAGTTCGGCAACCGAGTCATTGGCAAGGGCTGGTGTTGCGCACAGCGCGAGCGCGGCGGTCAAGACGTATCGGAACATAGAAGGCCCTCCTCGGCGAGGATATCGGCATGACCCTAGAGCAATTCCAGGAAAAGTGTGAAACGGTTTTCCGTCCGGAATTGCGTAAAAACATGAAGATGGAGCGGTTCGGCGTTTCGTTGAAACGGTGAACCGCTCTAGCGGTTTCGACGCGGCGTTTCAAAGCCCTTCCGCGTCCTGGACGTGCCACAGCGTCTGGACTAACAGGCTCCGATCGGGCAGGAGTTCGCTCCATGCGCAAGTTCCTCGTCATCGGCATCGGCGCCGGCAATCCCGACCACATGACCGTCCAGGCGATAGACGGCCTGAACCGCGCCGATGTGCTGTTCATCCCCGACAAGGGAGCGAACAAGAACGACCTTGCCGAACTGCGGCGCGGTATATGCGACCGCTTCGTCACCAACCCGAAGTCGCGGCGCGTCGAATTCGACGTGCCGGTGCGCGCCGAGCCGGCGCCAAGCTACCGCTCGACCGTCGACGACTGGCACGAAGCGATCGCCGCCATCTACGAAGGCCTGATCCGCGACGAGATTGCCGAAGACGGCTGCGGCGCCTTCCTGATCTGGGGCGATCCGTCGCTCTACGACAGCGCGCTGCGCATCCTCGAGCGCGTGCGCCTGAGAGGCAACGTCGCGTTCGGCCTCGAGGTCATCCCCGGCATTACCGCGATCCAGGCACTTGCCGCCAGCCATGCAACGGCGCTGAACCGCATCGGCGATTCCATCCTGATCACCACCGGCCGCCGCCTGACCGATGAAGGCATGCCGCAAAATGCCGGCAGCGCCGTCGTCATGCTCGACGGTAAATGCGCCTTCAACACGCTCGCCGACCGGGACCTTTTCATCCAATGGGGTGCCTATCTCGGCACGCCGGACGAAATCATCGTTTCCGGCCGCCTCGGTGACGTCGGCGCCGAGATCGAAAAAATCCGCGAGGAAGCCCGCCGGAAAAAGGGCTGGATCATGGACACGTATATGCTGCGGAAGGCGGGGGAGTAGGAATTAGGCAGTAGGGGAGTAGGGGAGTAGGGCAGGCCAACTCGGGAGTATCGAAATTTTTTCGTGTGCTTTCTTGTGTTTCGGCTCCCGATGTCTCCTCCACTTACTGCCTTACTGCCTTACTGCCTTACTGCCTTACTGCCTTACTGCCCTACTGCCTAATTCCCTACTGCCTAATTCCCTACCCCGCCTCAATCTCCGCCTGCAATGCCGCCATATGGGTCGCCGCCGCGGCAGCCGCCGCGCGCTCGATGGCGCGGAAGCGGCTGACCACCGCCAGGCCGACGGCCGTCAGTTGCGCGCCGCCGCCCTTGCGGCCACCGGTCTGCGCCGCGACCAGCGGCTTGCCGAATACCCGGTTCATATCCTCGACCAGGTCCCAGGCATGCTTATAGGACATCTCCATGCCGCGCGCGGCGGCCGAGATCGAGCCGAAAGCGGCGATCTGCTCCAGGAGTTCGATCTTGCCCGGTCCGATCCGCCCGTCGGGATCGAGGTTTATCCGCAAACTCAGCGACGGCATGTTGCTCCTCCGCGACTACACCCGATCCCACACTATAAGCTGTTCAGCGATATCGCTATTCCAAAAAAACATAGCGGTAGTCATCCGTCCGCTTCGACCGGCAAGCCGGCCCCGGTATTCGCCCGGTCGAAGCTCACCGTCTTGATCACGGCGAAGACCTGTCCGCCAAGCCGCAGCGCCAGCGCATGCCGCGATTGTTCGGTGATCCGGGCCAACACGGTTGCGCCGTTGCAGTCGATGCCGACCTCGACCGTCGGCCCCTCGCCCGGGCTGATCGCGACGATCGTGCCGAGCAGGATGTTGAGCGCGCTGAGGCCCACCGGCCGTTCGGTGGCGATCATGACGTCGCGCGCGCGGATGCGAATGCGGACTGGCGCTCCCACCATCAAAGCCAGCCGCGGCACTCGGATCTCACCGGCGGCCGAGGCAAGCACGGTCATGCCGAAGGCTTCGTCGTGACGCAGCACCTTGGTGTCCAGCACCGCACCGCCCTCGCCGCGCTCTTCAGCCGGCAACAGGTCGAGCCTTTGCATCACCGCCTCGGTCGGGCCGCTGGCGAGGACCTTGCCCTGCGCCAGCATCACCACGTCGCTGGCCAGCCGCGCCACCTCGGCAACCGAATGGCTGACATAGACGATCGGGATCTTCGTCTCGTCGCGCAGCCGCTCGATGTAGGGCAGGATTTCGGCCTTGCGCGCCTCGTCGAGCGAGGCCAGCGGTTCGTCCATCAACAGCAATCTCGGGCTCGCCAGCAGCGCCCGGCCGATCGCCACGCGCTGCTTTTCGCCGCCCGAGAGCTTTGCCGGCCGCCTGTCCATGAGCGGCCCCATGCCAAGCAGATCGACGACGGAATCCAGGTCCGCGTATCGCTCCGCTGCCGGTGTGAACCAGCGGCCATAGCGCAGATTGCCGCCCACGCTCATATGCGGAAACAGCCGCGCATCCTGGAATACCATGCCGATCCGCCGCTTGTGCTTCGGCACGAAAATGCCAGCGCGGGTGTCGACCAGCACGCGACCGTCGACTTCGATGCGGCCCTTATCCGGCCGGATCAGCCCGGCAATCACGTTGATCAGGGTGCTCTTGCCGGAGCCCGAAGGTCCGAACAGCGCCGTCAGCCGCCCGGCGCTTTCGAAGCTGGCGTCGGTCGCGAACGCACCCAGCCGATGGTTGATATCGACGAGGACCGTCATTCGATGTCCATCCGCCGGCCGACGCGACGCGCCAACACCTCCGAGGCAACCAGTGCCGCCATCGAGATGACGATCGAGATCAGTGTCAGCCGGAGCGCGCCTTCGTCGCCGCCCGGCACTTGCGTGAAAGTGTAGATCGCCGACGGCAGCGTCTGCGTCTCGCCCGGAATGTTGGAAACGAAGGTGATGGTGGCACCGAACTCGCCCATCGCCTTGGCGAAGGACAGGATGGCGCCGGCGATCAGCCCGGGCAGGATCAGCGGCAGCGTGATAGTGGCGAAAACCCACCAAGGATTGGCGCCGAGCGTTCCCGCTGCCGCCTCCATCCTGCGGTCGACCGCCTCGATCGACAGCCTGACCGCCCGCACCATCAAGGGGAAACCCATGACGCCGCAGGCCAGAGCCGCACCTGTCCATCGAAACGAGAAGACGATGCCGAAATGCTCGGCCAGGAAGGCGCCGGCCGGACCGCGCCTGCCGAAGGCGAGCAGCAGCAGATAGCCGGTCACGACAGGCGGCAGGACAAGCGGCAGATGCACCAGCCCGTTGAGCAAGGTCTTGCCCCAGAACTGGCCCCGGGCAAGCAGCAGCGCGATCAATATGCCCGGCGGCAGGCTGGCCACCATCGCCACGCTTGCCACCTTGATCGACAGCCGGACCGCATTCCATTCGTCGGGAGTGAGGTCCAGCAGCCAGTCCATGCTGTTTCGTACCTCAGTTGCTCGGCGTGAGTACGGTAAAACCCTGCTCCTTGAACAGCGCGCTGGCCTTGGCGGACCGCAGGCACTTCAGGAAGGCCAGCGTATTCTTGTCCTTCGAATCGGCGGTCTGGGCAACCGGATAGATGATCGGCGGGTGCGAATCCTCCGGGAATGTACCGACCACCTTGACGCCCTTCTCGGCATGCGCGTCGGTGGCATAGACGATGCCAAGACCCGCTTCACCCGTCGAAACCAGCTTCAGTGCCGCACGAACATTCTCGGCCTGCGCCACCTTGCCCTCGACCGAGGACCAGACGCCGAGCGATTCCAGCGCCGCCTTGCCGTACTTGCCGGCCGGCACCGCCTTGACGTCACCCATGGCGAGCTTGCCGTCGCCGATCAGCCTGGCAAGGTCGAAACGCTTTTCGATCTTGGTTTCCACCGTCGAATCCTTTGGCGCCACCAGCACGATCTCGTTGCCGAGCAGCTTCACTTCGGTATCGGGCCTCGTCAGCTTCTTGTCGGAGAGATATTTCATCCAGTCGAGGTCGGCCGAGATGAAGACGTCGGCCGGGGCCCCACCCTCGATCTGCTTGGCCAGCGCCGAACTCGCGGCATAGGAGATCGTCGCCGCATCGCCGACATCGGCCGCGCAGGCTTTGTTGACGGCGTCGAGCGCGTCCTTGAGGCTTGCCGCGGCAAAAACCACAACCTTGTCTTCGGCATGTGCGGCCGGCACGGCCGCCATCAGCATCGCCGCAAAACCGCCAATGGCAATCGCCCTCAATCCGAAACCGTCGCGCGTCATCGAAAATTCTCCCTAGGTTCAAACCCAATCGGCTGTGGCTCGCCAACCGATATATCCGCATGAATATAACAAGGGAAGGCCCGACGCTCTTGGAAAGAGCCCGTGCGACATGGATTGCTCTGAAGACAGGCACCACAAACCTCGAAACGACGAGGCCGTGGCCGATCTCAAGCTCGAAAAGCGCAAGCAGGTCTACGCCGCGGTCAGGCATCGGATGTGACGGTCGGGGTCGATTGAGGCCCGCGGCTCCAAGAGCAATTCCAGAAAAGTGTGAAACGGTTTTCCCGGGAAAAGCGCGCAGCGCTTTCCCTTGGGAATTGCGTAAAAACAAAGAGATAGAGCGGTTCGGTGTTTCCGTGAAACGGTGAACCGCTCTAGACGGCGATCGGCGCCTTGATCGATGCATCGGCGACGTAGTTTTCGAGCCGGAAATCCTCGAAGCGGAAGGCGAACAGATCCTTCACCTCCGGATTGATCCACATCGTCGGCAGCGCCCTCGGCGTACGCCGCAACTGTTCGCGCGCCTGCTCGAAATGGTTCGAGTAGAGATGCGCGTCGCCCAGCGTGTGGACGAAATCGCCAGGCTTTAGCCCGGTCACCTGCGCCACCATCAGCGTCAGCAGCGCATAGGAGGCGATGTTGAACGGCACGCCGAGAAAGATGTCGGCGGAACGCTGGTAAAGCTGGCAGGAAAGCCGCCCTTCCGAAACATAGAACTGGAACAGGCAGTGGCAGGGCGGCAGCGCCATCGCTTCCACCTCGGCCGGGTTCCACGCCGAAACGATCAGCCGCCGCGATTGAGGATTGCGGCGTATCTCCTTCAGAAGGTTGGCAATCTGGTCGATCGAGCCGCCATGGCCGTCTGGCCACGAGCGCCACTGCTTGCCATAGACCGGGCCGAGGTCGCCATTCTCATCGGCCCATTCATCCCAGATCGAAACGCCATGGTCGGTCAGGTATTTGATGTTGGTGTCGCCGGCCAGGAACCACAGCAACTCATGGATAATCGACTTCAGGTGCAGTTTCTTGGTGGTGGTGACCGGAAAGCCGCGCGCCAGATCGAACCGCATCTGGTAACCGAAGACGGAGCGGGTACCGGTACCGGTGCGGTCGCCACGGTCGGCGCCGTTTTCCAGCACATGCTGCAAGAGGTCGAGATACTGGCGCATCGGTTCCGCTCGATTCGGTTGTCCGGCCATCATAACCGACAGACAGGCTGCCGAACACAACAAAGCGGCGCTTGCCCTATTTCACATGCCTGCGTTTGCGCTGCCCCTCACCTGCCTCCCGGCATCCTCTCCCCGTATAGAGACGGGGAGAGGGGCGCTGTCATCGATGGTTTCGCCAATCGTCCACGTTGCAGGAGAGGCAGCGCGATCGCGGCCAGCCTCTTTCTCCCCGTCACTATACGGGGAGAAATGCCCGGCAGGGCAATGAGGGGCGGCGCCGACTCCGGCAAGTTAAAAATCAAACCGCCTGCTGCCAGCCTTGCAAATCGCAGCACCCCTTCAGAGAGACGCGAGCTTGCCCAGATCCTTTGCGACGAGATAGTAGAAAGTCACCCGGTTCTTGGTGTTGTCCGCGGTCATCGCCTTGCAGGTCTTCTCGATCGCGGCGTCGGCCTTCTGTGCGTCGGCAACGCCGAGCTTCTTGGCGACCCAGTTCTCCTTGACGCGCTCCAATTCCTTCGGATCCGTGCAGGATACCAGGGAGGAATCGCGATTCCTCAGCGCGATGCCGAGATGCTTGACGATTTTCTCGACCACGTTGGCATCGGCGCCAGCGTCGTATTTCTTCACATCCGCAAGATAGTCGGCCATAAAAATCCCCTCGTCGGCGCCACGGATCGATCGATGAGGGCTGTGGCGCGCTCCGCAACTCGTGCGCTCGTTCGGTAACTCCTCACCGTGACAAAGCTTCGGTTGAGACCGCGTGCAAGTCAACCCTCGGCGTCGCGATTTGACACAGGGACAAAGTGCCAAGGTGGCCTTTCATTTCATGCGGTGGCCCCCTATATTCGCTTTGTCGGCTTGACCGACTATGGCGATAAATGGGCGATGAAATAAGCCGTTCGGACCCGGGGGCGGTACCCGGCGCCTCCACCAAAAGCCGCTGTTGGACAGAGCGGTTTTTGCTGGGGGCGAAATAGGATCGACGAAGGTGTAAAGATCGTACTTTTGCCCGGCATTGTACCACCGTTATCGGGCTAAACTTGTAGTTGCCAACGACAACTATGCGGAAGCACGTCTCGCTGCTTAATGCAGTGCGATAGCTTCAAATCAAGCCCTAGGGGTTCGCACTTCTAGGCGGGGTTCGGAGGTACCTGGCAACAGAAACCTCCACTTCTCCCCCTTTCAATGCACACGCATCGGCCGCGCTGGCAGACTTTGCACGACCCAACTTCGCACGACCCATGGGCCGCGGAGCCGCCGCGTGCTTCTTTCCCATGGTCGAGGCGCGGCTGCGCTTCGTGCTGGCCGAGGCGGGACTGACATGAAAAAGGCGGGGTCGAACCCGGCCTTTTTCATGTGTTCGTGGCCGCTTACTCCGCTGGCGCCTCGACGGCTTCGCGCGAGCGGCCGAGCGTTATCTTGGCCAGCGTGAACGAAATCACCGCGCAGAGCGTGATGCCGGCGACCATCGGCAATGGCGTGCCGTCGAAGAACACCCCGGCGACGCCCATGGCGACCGCACCGATGGCGAAATGCAGCGTGCCCATCAGCGCCGAGGCCGTGCCGGCGATCTCGCCATGCTCTTCCATGGCCAGCACCGAGGTGGTCGGGATGACCAGGCCGAGGAAGCCGTAGCCGACGAACAACAGTGCCGCCATCACGTCGAGCCGGTCGATGCCTGTCGCCATCACCGCGAACAGCACCACCATCGTCGTCGCGTAGCCGGTCACCGCGACACGCACCACGCGCCGCAGGCCGAAGCGCTCGGCCAGCAATCCCGTCAACTGCGACATGCCGATGAAGGCCACCGCATTGATCGAGAAGAACACGCTGTAGACCGAAGGCGACAGCCCGTAATGGCCGATCAGGATGAAGGACGAACTCGACAGATAGACGAAGAAGCTCGCAATACCGAACCCTGCGATCGCCACCAGGCCGAGGAAATTGCGGTCCCCCATCAGGAAGCGATAGCCGGAAAGCGCCGTGCCGAAGGAGGAACCGACACGCTCTTCCGCCGGTCGCGTCTCCTTGAGCGAGGTGGCGAGCAGGATGGTGGCAAGCACCGCCGCGCCCGTCACCGTCCAGAACACGGCGCGCCAGCCGAAATTCTCGATGATCTGGCTGCCGGTCAGCGGCGCCAGGATCGGCGACACCGAAAACACCAGCATCAGCAAGGACATCAGCTTGGCGGCTTCATTGCCGGTGTGCAGGTCGCGCACAATGGCGCGCGGAATGGCCATGCCGGCGCTGGCGCCAAGCCCTTGCAGGAAGCGGAAAGCGATCAGCCACTCGATGCTCGGCGCCAGGGCCGAACCGATGCCGCCGACCATGAACAGCGCAAGACCGCCATAAAGCGGCAGCTTGCGGCCGACCATGTCGGAAATCGGCCCGACGACGATCTGGCCAAAGCCCATCGACAGGAAGAAGATCAACAGGCTCATCTGCACGGCCGCGGTGCTGGCGTTGAGATCGGCGCCGATCGAAGGCAGTGCCGGCAGATACATATCGATGGCGAACGGGCCGATGGCGGACAACAGGCCGAGCACGACCGCGATGCGGAGGAATTTGGGACTCATGATAAGGCTCTTTCGAATTTGGTTGCCGCCGGCCGGCGACATCTGACCCTAGGACGTTTCATCCCAGGAGATTCCGACACGTTTCCGCAGCGAAATCTCTTAATATTGTGTCCAGAAATTTAGACACTCTTGTCTAAATCGTCAATCACCTCTATATAGATTTTCATGAAATCGAGCGTCTCTCCTGACATTTTCCCGCCACGCGGCCACGAGGCCAAGCGGGTGTCGATCGTGGACGCCGCCGCTGGCGTGTTCTGCCGCGAAGGTTTTGCCGGCGCCAATATCGACCTGATCGCAGTCGAGGCCGGCGTCTCGCGCCAGACGGTCTACAACCACCACGGCGACAAGGAAAAACTGTTCATCGCCGTGGTGCGCGATCTTACCGAGCGCTGCAATGCCGGCATCTTCGCCACTATTGCCACCTTTCCCGACCAGCCGAAGGATCTTGAAGCGGATCTGACCGGCTTTGCCGTGCGCATGAATCAGAATTGCATCTGCAACCGCGACGGCAAATTCCTGCGCAAGCTGATCCATACCGAAGGCGAGCGTTATCCCGAACTGTTCGCCGAGTGGCGCGAACAGGGACCGGGCAGGACATGGCCGGCAATCGCCGCCCGCTTCGCCCGCCTCGCCTATGGCGGCTATCTCACGATCGAGAATCCCGACGTGGCGGCACGCCAATTCCTTGGCCTTGCCAATGCCGAGCTGCAGACCACCTTCATGCTCGGCGGCACGCCGAGCGAGGAGGAGGTAGTGCAATCCGCGAGGAATGGTGTGCGTACCTTCCTTCGCGCCTTCGGCAAGCGCCGGTCCGCGGCCCTGGTGGAAAAGCAGAGCGCCCTGGCTGGCGCCTGACAATCACAGCCGCGGCGGAGCAGCCCACCGATCAAATCGTCGGCAATAAGTCCTCGCTTCGGCGCGGCTATGGTCTATATGCGGTTTACGCCGCGCTCAAGCTTGATTACAGCTATGCGGACGATTCAACGGAACCCGACATGGCCGACGACCACATACGCTACGACATTCTGGCCCAGGAGGCGTTGCGCGGCGTCATGCGCAAGGTTCTGGCCGAGGTCGCGCGCACCGGCCTCCCCGGCAACCATCATTTCTTCATCACCTTCCTGACCGGCGCACCGGGCGTGCGGGTGTCGTCGCGGCTGCGCGAGCGGTATCCCGAGCAGATGACCATCGTCATTCAGTTCCAATATTGGGACCTCAAGGTGACCGACACCGGCTTCGAGGTCGGCCTTTCCTTCTCCGACGTGCCGGAGAAACTCGAAATCCCGTTCTCGGCCGTGCGCGGCTTCTATGATCCGTCGGTCAATTTCGAACTCGAGTTCGACGTCAAGACCGACGACGCGGCGGCCGAGGAGCCGACCGCCCCCGAGCCGCTGGCGGTCGTTTCGGAGAAAAAGCCGAAAGCCGAAAAGAAGGCCGCCGCCGAAGCCGAGAAGAAGCCTGCCCCGGCCGATGCGTCCGCCAAGGGCGCCGAAGTCGTTTCGCTCGACGCCTTCCGCAAGAAATAAGCTCCCGAGCCAATGGCCGACATCGTCAATCTTCGCCATGTCCGCAAGCAGAAGGCAAGGCTGGAGAAGGAACACACGGCCGACCAGAACCGCGCCTTGCATGGCCGCACCCGGGCCGAAAAAGAGCGCGACCGCATGACGGCCGACAGAAGCGAAAGATTCGTCGCCGGACACCGCCGCGAGCCATCCGGCGGCGACAGCGAGCAATGACGGTGCCGGCGTGAGCGCCGTCGAAAAGCGTTCGGTGACGATCCGCGGCCACCGCACCAGCTATTCCCTCGAAAAGCCCTTCTACGACGACCTCGTCGCGATCGCCGCAGCGCGGCAATTGACGCTCGCCGCGCTCGTCGCCGAAGTCGATGAGACGCGGCCCCGCGACACCAATCTGTCCTCGGCGCTCAGGCTCTATGTCCTGGAGCGGGCGAAGCGCGGCGGCTAGACACCGTCGACCACGTCTTCCTTTTTCCTGCGTCCGGCGCCGAAACCCAGCAAAGTCGAGCGATCGCGCTCCTCGGCCTGCTTCCTTGACCGTACGCGCATCAAATCCTTCCAGCCGACATAACCGACCAGTTGCTGGCTTTCGCGGGTGACGACCGGCAGATGCGACACGTTGGCGGTCAACAGCTTGTCCGACAGGCCTTCCAGATACTCATCCGGATAGGCGAGCGTCACCTTGCTTCCGGCAAGCAAGTCGCCGAGCGTCGTCGTCCTGTGCTTGCCGGCGCGTCTCCAGCGCAGGATCGCCGGCGGATCGATGAGGCCGAGCACATGTCCGTTCTCGTCGACCACCGGAAAGCTCGGATGCCGCGTTTCCGGGGCGGTCAGGAACGCGGCCGCGCCATGCAGCGTCATTGCCGCCGGCACGCTCTCGACCTGCGAGGTCATCACCTCGCGCACCCTGGTCAGGGCGAAAGGATCGACGCGATACTCGCGAACCAGATGATGTCCCCTTCTGGCGATCTTCTCGGTCAGGATCGAACGCTTCATCAGGAGCACGGTGACCGCATGCGCCGCCGCGCAGGCGGCGATCAGCGGCACCAGCATATGCGTGTTGCCGGTCAGTTCGACGGCGAAGAAGGTCGCCGTCAGCGGCGCGCGCATCGTGCCGCCCATGGTGGCGGCCATCGCCAGCAGCGCCCAGAAGCCTGGATCCGCCTCCGGCAGGAAACCGGAAAGCACCGCTCCCATTGCCCCGCCCATGATCAACAGCGGCGCGAGCACGCCGCCCGATGTTCCCGAACCGAGCGCAACCGACCAGATAATGCCCTTCACCACAAGCAGCATGAGCGCCGCGGTGGCGACCATGCGGCCGTCCAGCATCTCGGCGATATTGTCGTAGCCGACGCCGAGCGCCTGCGGTTCGATCAGCCCGCCGATGCCGACCACCAGGCCGCCGAGCATCGGCCACCACATCCAGTGAATCGGCAGCTTCTGGAAACCGTCCTCGCAGGCATAGACCATCTGCGTCAGCAGCCCCGACAACAGGCCTGCCGCGACACCGATCGCGATCCAGCCGGCAAGGCCGACAAAGGAAATCTCCATGCCGCCCTGAAACGGAAAGATCGGCCCGGGCAGATGCAGCATGGTGCGCTCGACCTCGGCAATGATCGCCGCGACCGCGACGGGAATGAAGCTGCGTGGTGTCCATTCGAAAAGCAGCAATTCGACGGCCAGCATGATGGCGGCGATCGGCGTTCCGAACACGGTGGTCATGCCGGCCGCCGCTCCCGCCACCAGCAGCGTCTTGCGTTCATTGTCGCTGACCGGCAGCATCTGCGCGATCAGCGAGCCGATCGCGCCTCCGGTCATGATGATCGGGCCCTCGGCGCCGAACGGTCCGCCGGAACCGATCGAGATCGCCGACGACAGCGGCTTCAGGATCGCAACCTTGGCGTCGAGTTTCGAACGCCCGAGCAGGATCGCCTCGATGGCCTCGGGAATACCGTGGCCGCGGATCTTCTCGCTGCCGAAACGCGCCATCAGGCCGATGATCAGTGCGCCGATCACCGGGACGATGACGGCGGCATAGCCGAGCGGCGTATCCTCAAGCTTCAGGTCGGCGAGCGAGAATTGGCCAAAATAGGCGATGTTGGTGGCAAGCCGGATCAGTTTCAAAAGCACGATGCCGGCAAACAGCCCCGCTGTCGCCACCACCACGGCTATCGCCGCCACAAGCAACACCCTGGCGTCGGTGGTGAAATCCCTGAGGTGGCCGGGATTGGGCTGATGCGTCTTCATGGTGGATTTGCTTCCTGGCGGCGGCCGTATCTGATCCGCGGCAGGGCCAACGCGACCGACCGGGACTGTCGGTTGGCTATGTATCGTAACACGATATAAATATTCAAGCCGGTTCTGTTCGAAATCCGTTTGAGCTTTCGCCGGAAAACAAACAAATGTCTGATATGACGCAGCCGCAAAAATCACGCCCCGCCATCAGCCAAGCCGATTACCAGCGTCTCTCCGAGTTTCGCTACCTGATCCGCCGCTTTATCGAATTCAGCCAGGTGCAGGCCGAAGACGCCGGCCTGACGCCGCGCCAGCACCAGGCGCTGCTGGCGATCAAGGGGTTTCCGGGCGGCCGACCGGTCACGGTCGGCGATCTGGCCGAGCGCCTGCGCATCCGCCACCACAGCGCCGTCGAACTGGTCAATCGCCTTTGCGAGGCAGGGCTGGTCGCAAGGGATCAGGACAAGGACGATCATCGGCGCGTGCTGCTGCGGCTGACCGAGCGCGCCGACGATCGCCTGGCCGAGTTGTCGGCCGCCCATCTTGACGAACTGTCCCGCATCGAACCCATGCTGAGGCGCCTGCTCGATCGGGGCGCCAAGTGACTGCCGGCGTCCTGGCGCGGACAACGCCGGTTATTTTCGCCGACGTCGAATCCTTTGGCCTCGCCGCGACGTCTTGGAGATGAGCGCCTGCGGAACGCAAGGCGGCCAAAAAGGATAGGATGCGATGAAACACCACCTGATACGCTACAAGACCAAACCGGAACGGGCCGACGAGAACGAGCGCCTGGTCAAGGCCGTGTTCCAGGAACTGCGCGACAAATCGCCGGAAGGCGTCCGCTACATGACATGGCGGTCCAGCGACGGTACGTTCGTCCACATGGTCGAGATGGAAACCGAGGGCCATGCCGGCATCATTCCCGGGCTTGCCGCATTTGAGGCCTTTCAGGACGGCATCCGGGATCGCTGCATCGACCCGCCGCATCGCGACGTAATGACCATGGTCGGCCATTACCGGATGCAGGCCGAGTAGTTGCGGGTGCAACGACGTCACGGGGAAGGCGTATGAACATAACCGTTCCTGGCGACCAGAGCGCGCTCTTTGACAGGCTGTTCGGGGAATTGCGGCCCAAGCTGCACCGCTATTGCGCCCGCATGACGGGCTCGGTCGTCGATGGCGAGGATGTCTTGCAGGAGGCGATGGCCAAGGCGTTCGAGGCGTTGCCGGATGCCGGCCCGATCACCAATCCGGAAGGCTGGCTGTTCCGCATCGCGCACAATGCGGCGCTCGATTTCCTGCGCCGGCGCACCCGTGAAAAGGCATTTTCCGACGAGGAGCTGGATATGATCGTCGACCCGGCAAATCCCGCCATCGACCGTCAGGCGGCCGCGGCCGGCCTGCATACATTCATGCGCCTTCCCGTCGCCCAGCGAAGCAGCGTCATCATGATGGATGTCCTGGGCTATTCGCTGCTGGAGATCAGCGCCATGCTGGGGACCAGCATCCCGGCGATCAAGGCGGCGCTGCATCGCGGCCGCGGCCGCCTGCGCGAGCTTGCCGACGAACCTGACGACCGCCCGCTTCCCCGGCTGAGCACATCCGAACGTGCGCTGCTCGACGTCTATATCGATCGCTTCAACGCCCGCGATTTCGATGCGGTGCGCGACATGCTGGCCGATGAAGTGCGGCTGGAGCTGGTGGCCAAGGCGCGGCTCAACGGACGCAAGGAAGTCAGCACCTACTTTTACAATTATTCACGGGTCCAGGATTGGTGTTTCGTGCCCGGGTTTGTCGAGGACAGACCGGCGGTTCTCGTCCGCGATGGCGACGATCCGACGGCACCTCCGGCCTATTTCATCCTGCTGGCCTGGCAGGATGGTAGGCTTGCAGCCATCCGCGATTTTCGCCACGCCCGCTACGTCGCCGACAGCGCCAAAATGTCCGTTCTTTGAATGGTTACCC
Source organism: Mesorhizobium sp. M0152 (assembly GCF_040322415.1). Classification (NCBI taxonomy): domain Bacteria; kingdom Pseudomonadati; phylum Pseudomonadota; class Alphaproteobacteria; order Hyphomicrobiales; family Phyllobacteriaceae; genus Mesorhizobium; species Mesorhizobium sp. M0152. Next base: position 25,690 of record NZ_JAMYTH010000032.1, on the reverse strand, counting down.
CTGCGGATTGAGCGATGGGAGCTCTACTCCCTACTCCAACGATTTCAGCAGATTGTCGATCGTGAAGGGATTGGCCTTTGGCTTGGCCGGAGGCGGATTGTCGTTGGCTGGCGGCGTCCGCTCGGGCTTCGGCGCCTGTTCCGCGGCCTTGCGTTCAGCCTCGAGCCTCGCCTTTTCCTGCGTGGCGATGCCAACCCCCTCTTCCGTTTTCCGCCGCTCCTGTTCGGCCTCGGCCTTGGCCGCTTCGTCGGCAGCCTGTCGTTCGGCCGCGGCCTTCGCTTCGGCTTCGGCTTGTGCCCTCGCCTCGGCATCCGCCTTGGCTCTCGCTTCCGCATCGGCTTTCGCCTTTGCATCGGCTTCAGCCTGGGCCTGGGCGTCCGCCTCGGCTTTGGCCTTGGCGTCGGCCTCTGCTTTCAACCGCGCCGCCTCCTCTTGTTGGCGCTTCTCCTCGGCCGCCTTTTCACGCGCGTCCTGCAGCGCCGCGTAGTAGCGCACCTCACGCCGCAGCCGCTGCTTTTCGAGCAACGCGGCCTGCATCGCTTCGACGCGCTGCTGCTCCTTTTCCAGCGCGCGCTGGGTCAGGAACTGCGCCAGCGGCTCGCTGTCGAACTGCCGTTTCACGCCGCCGAACGGTCCCTCGGCGGTAAAATTCACGACCGGGTCGGAGCCGACCAGCGCTTCGTCGCCGGGCCGATAGGTGATTGCTCCCTTGGCGGAAACCATGGCTGTGTTGAGATCGGCCGTGATGTCGGCGGACAAGGTCGCCGCCGGAGTTTCGAGGCTGATCGGCGGCGCCCGCAGCGTGCCGCCGGCAATCGTGAAGGCGATGTCGGCATCCCCGGCGGCAAAACTTCCATCGCCAGCGATCTCAGGTGCAAAGCCGGCGGTCTTGGCCGCGTCGATGTCGCGGCCGATCGCATCGGCCTTGGCCAGGAACGCGCTGAACGCATTGGGATTGACGCCGGCAATCTGCAAACCCTTGAGCGTCGCCGTGCCGGAGCCGGACAGTGCGGCTACCATGGCGTCGACCGACTTGCCGCTGGTCGACAGCGCCGCCGAGAAGTCGCCCTTGCCGCCGATGCCGGCATCCGGCAGCACGTTGGCCAGATCGGCACCCGCCAGTTTCATCTGGCCTGTGAACAATCCGGTGCCTTCATTGTTCTTCAGTTCGAATAGGCCGGTCAGCGCCCCGCCGAGGAACTTTGCCTTGAGGTCCGAAACGCGGACGCTTTCCTGGTCGAGCTTCAGTGAAAAGGCGGCGTCATAGGCTGCGGCGAACGGCCCGGCGGCAAGTGCGGCTGTCGTCAGGTCGAGATCGGCTGTGAACGGCAGGCTGGATTTCTGGCTGAACGGAGCCGATGGCCAGACGCCATTCCTGTCGTTGCCGCTCTTGTCGGCTCCACTCTTGTCAGCCCCACTCTTGTCAGCAAGACCACTCTTGTCGGCAAGAAAAGCGGAATCGCCGAACAGGGCCACGGCCATCGGATCGAGGTCGATTTCGTCAAGCGCCAGCGCGCCGGCCAGGTGTGGCACGCCGTCCTTGGCGTCGACATTGACGTCGCCGGACACCGCCGCTTCGTTGATGGCGCCACTTAGATTGCCCAGCACCAGCAGCCCGTTGCCGTAATCTCCTTGTGCCGTCAGCGACGTCGACATGCCCGCCCCCATGCCTGGCAGCCCGATGCCTGATGTCATCAGCCAGGGCTCGATGTCGGCGGCATCGAGGTTGATCTTGCCTTTGGCGGTGGGCCCTTGCGGCGTATCCGCAACGGTTCCTTCGAAGCCGGCCCTGAAATCATTGCCGGTGAGATTGAAAGTCGTCGCCAGGCCGCCGCCAAGCGTGCCCTTGGCCTGGATATCCGTGGTAGCTTCTCCCAGCATGCCAAGCGGCAGCGCCGGCAGGCCGTAGAGGGCCAGCAGCGCGGTAGCGTCAGGGTTCCTGGCGTTGAAGGTCAGCGTCGCCGGCGCTTCGAGAAGCTTGTCCGCCGCTCCGTTCCCCGACAGAGAGGCCGAAAAGGATGATCCGCCGGCTTTGCCTTGCGCGCTCACCGCCAAGCCCGTGGTGGAGTCGCCATTGTCGGCGGCACTTGCCACGACGTCGATGCGCGCATCCTGGAACAGGTCGGGATAGGCTGCGGCACGGCTCGCCAGCCCCTCCAGCACTGCATTGTCGGGATAGTGCTGCGCGGCGACGTCGATCAGCGGCTTGAGATCGACAGCAACCACGGAAGCGTCGAGCTTGCCGGTCGGGCTCGCCGGGAAATCCTTGATCCGGCCGGTGGCGCTGATCGAGGCGCCGGCCAGGCCGCCCAGCGACAGCCGGTCGATCTCGAGCAGCCCTTCGCGCAGCCTGAGCGCCGTGTCGACCGTGTCGGCGGTCAAACCGCCGGCGCTGACCGGGCCGGCCTTGATCTGGAAATCGAGGTCGCGGTCGGCGAAGCGGTTGGCGCCCTTGTCGCTGACGAAGATCGAGGCGAAGGCCGCCAGCCCGTCGACGTCGAGTTCGCCGCCCTCGAGCCGCATCAGCACCGACGGCCTGGCATTATCAGGCCGGCTGGAATCGATGCGGCCGGAGAACTTCGCCTTGCCCAGGATCAGTTCGAGGTCGCTGAAGGCCTGGCGCTTTTCCGTGAGATCGACCTTGGCCTTGAAGCCTGCGGCCGGCAGACGGCGGATCGCCTCGTCGACATCCTTCGACAGCCAGGCGGCAAAGCCGGAGGGTTGCGCCACCGCCAGCAAGAGCGAGCCGGTGAAGCCGAAATGGTCCTCGACGCTGAGCATGCCGTCGGCTTCCAGCTTGGCGCGGCCGGGCAAGGTTGCCGCCAGCGATTTCACCGACCAGCCGCCATCGACCGGCTCGGCCGAAAGATGCACGTCGCGTACCGTGGTATCGCCGGCCACCACCGCCGGCAGCTTGACCTCCACGGTGCCGGGGATGGTCGGCTTCGGAAGCCCGAGCAGCGCCTGCTCCAACCCGGCGATGCGCTGATCCAGCGTCAGGCCGGCGCCTGCTTCACCTGTCACCGCTTCGTCGAATTGCACCTGCGCGCCATTGGCCTCGATGGCGAAGCTCGGCTTCTGTCCGAGATCCACCGAAGCCTTGCCTTCGGCGGTGTAGGGATTGTCCAGCGGTCCGGTCTCGAAACGGAATTCGTCGACGCCGAGCTTCTGGTGGTCGAGCGAAAACTTGCCGTTCAGCCGAAAGCCCGGATCGGGCTTGCCGGCGCTGACCTTCACCGTCTTGCCATCGGTGCCGCGCAGTTCGGCGCTGTCCCTGTCGGCGGAGTCCTTGTCTGAATTCGAAATCTTGAACTGGCCGGAATAGACGGCGGCACCGTTGACGATGCCGGCATTACCGTCGGTCTCGATGATGAGCGGATAGGCGTCGGGATCGGCCCTCAGCCGAAGCCGCATCTGCCCGTTGCCTTCGGTCTTGCCGGTGGAGGCGGCGACCGTGGTGCGCAACCCATCCAACCGCAGCGTGCCGTCCAGCCGCCACGGCCCCGCCAGCGACTTGGCCGAAATGGTCGAGTTGATCTCCGACATGAAATGGCTGCGCCCGCCGGCGGCATGGCGCAGTTCGATCTGCCCTTCCGTCACCGTCAGCTTCTCGATCGAGATCTGGGCGGGATCGAAGGGCGAGGACGGCCGCATCGCCCAGTCGACGGTGCCGTCATTGGCGATGTCGATCGTCGCTTTCGGCCGCACCAGCCGCATGTCGAAGATCAGCACTTCGCCGCGCAGGAAGGGCGCCAGCTCGGCATCCATCGAAAACGTCTCGACGGTCATGGCCGGCTGGCCGTCGGGACCGCCGCTAACGGCGACGTTGGAGAAGGTCACCGACGGAAACGGCAGAAGCCGCGCCGTGGCGTCGCCCTGCACCGTCACCTTGCGGCCGAGGATGGCGCTGGCCTCGCGCTCGAAATCGGCGCGATAGCCGGTCCAGTCGACAAAGTACGGCACCACCAGCGCCGCGCACAGCACCAGCACGAAAAAGCCACCGAAAATCACGAACAGGCGTGCGAGCATCAGCTCCGAATGGGTTTGATGAAATTCAGCCGCACTCTACCCGCATCCGCGTGTCGATAAAGAGGCAATTCATCCAGTGTTGCGCGATGTCGGACGATCTGAAGCAAATCCTGGAAAGTGGAGATTCTTGGGTGTCGGGCAGAACTGGGACCGCGTGCCGCTCGACGCGCAGAACGTCGGCTCCGACCGCGAATGACCGAGCGGCCGCGTGCGAGGCAAAATCGGACTAGCTTCTTTGAAAAGTGTCCGCGTTGGTCGACATCGAGCGCCACCAATTCAGTTTTTCGATTTTCGCAGGCTGGCCCTCGCCGCTAGCCTTTATCGCTGCATCCGAGACGACAAACCACAACGTCTCCATTTTTCCCTCCCGAAGGAGACCGGTGTAAGAAACGATTGCATCGCCAGCCGCCGTTTTCCCACCGCCGGCAAAACTGATGCAGTCGCCGCGGTGGACGCCCAGAATCGGAATTTCCTGGCCATGGAAACCGCTGTCCGTCAGCGCGGTCCGAAACGATCCCGATATCCGGTTTTCCGCATCGTCGGTGATTTCGACGATGGACCCGTATTGATTCTTCCAGACGCCTTTCCAGTTCATGGGCGGCCGCTCCGCTTTGACGACATCCGTTGGTTGCCGCAACGTGAAAGCCGAGACTCGGTTCCGAAGGTGGCGGGCAGCTGCCGAGCTCGGCTCGAGCCGCCTGGGAAACTTGCGTCGGAGGACTGGCCTAGTCCCTCGGCAATATCTTGCCCGGGTTCATGATATCAAGCGGATCGAGCGCCTGCTTGATGGTGCGCATGATATCGACGCCATGGCCTAGCTCGTGGCGTAAAAAGCCGATCTTGCCTTGGCCGATGCCATGCTCGCCGGTGCAGGTGCCATCCATGGCGATCGCCCGCATGTTGAGCCGCGCGACGAATTTCTCCGACAGCGCGATCTCCTTCGGGTCGTTCACGTCCATCAGCACCAGCACGTGGAAATTGCCATCGCCGGCGTGGCCGACGATCGGCGCAATCAGGCCCATTTCGGCGATATCGGCTTCGGTTTCGGTGACGCATTCGGCAAAGCGCGAGATCGGCACGCAGACATCGGTCGACAGGCCCTTGGCGCCCGGCCGCAGCGTCAGCGACGACCAGTAAGCATCGTGCCTGGCCTTCCATAGCTTTGTCCGTTCCTCGGCGACGCTGGTCCACAGGAACGGCCCGCCGCCATTCTCCTCGGCGATCATCCCGAAAGTCTCGGCCTGTTCGGCAACGCCGGCATCGCTGCCGTGGAACTCGACGAACAGGCACGGGCTCTCCGGATAATCGAGCTTCGAATAGTTCTTCATCGCCCGCATCTGCAAGGCGTTGACCAGTTCGATGCGCGCCACCGGGATGCCCATCTGGATCGTGGCGATGACCGCGTTGCAGGCCGCCTCGACACTGGGAAACGGGCAGACGCCGCCGGAGATCGCCTGCGGAATGCCTTGCAGCTTCAAGGTCAGCGAGGTGATGATGCCGAGCGTGCCTTCCGAGCCGACCAAAAGCCGCGTCAGATCGTAGCCGGCCGAGCTCTTCTTCGCGCGCTTGCCGGTCTTCACCGTCTCGCCGTCGGCCATGACGGCCGTCAGCGACAGCACGTTTTCGCGCATGGTGCCGTAGCGCACCGCATTGGTGCCGGATGCCCGCGTTGCCGCCATCCCGCCGAGCGAAGCATTGGCGCCCGGATCGATCGGAAAGAACAGGCCGGTGTCGCGCAGGTGCCGGTTCAAATCCTCGCGCGTGACGCCGGGTTCGACCGTGCAGTCGAGATCCTGCGGATTGACCGCCAAGATGCGGTTCATGCGCGAGGTATCGACCGATATGCCGCCGCCCGGGGCGTTGGTGTGGCCTTCCAGCGAGGAGCCGACGCCGAAGGCGATCACCGGCACGCGATGCGCGGCGCAGGCGCGCACGATCTCCTGCACCTCGGCTGTTGTCTCGGGAAAGGCGACGCCGTCCGGCGCCTGCGTCGGGATGTAAGTGGTGGTGTGCGCGTGCTGCGAGCGGATAGCCTCGCCGGTCTGGAAGCGCTCGCCCAGCCGCTGCTTGAGGATGCCGAGCACCGCGGCGATGCCTTCCTCGTTGCGTTCAATCAAGTTGAGGTCGCTCAGAGCCATGAAATCCTCCGCGAATGGACCAGCGCCCATCCTTGTCATGCATCTATGGATGATGCCTAGTCTCTGTAGACACGCTCTGTCCAGCGCCAGAACAAGGAAGTTTCGATGTCCATCTCCGCCCCCTTCGTCTCCAAGCCCATGGACATCGAGAAGGACTGGATCGACTACAACGGCCATCTCAACATGGCCTATTACAACGTGCTGTTCGACCGCTGCTCGGACGAGGCCTTCGAGGCGATGGGCATGGGGCTGGATTACGTGAAGAGCCGGCGACTCACCATCTACACCGCCGAAGTCCATGTCTGCTACGTGCAGGAGCTGCATCTGGACCACAAGGTCAGGGTTTCCTTCCAGCTCATCGACCACGACGAGAAGCGGCTGCGGGCCTACCAGGAAATTCGCCATGTCGACGGCTGGCTCGCCGCCACCTCCGAGACCCTGTCCCTGCATGTCGACATGTCCGGGCCGAAGGTGGCGCCCTTCCCGACCGATGTGCTTGCCAAGGTGGAAGCCATGCGCGCCGCGCATTCTGCATTGCCGATGCCGGAACGCGCCGGCCGCTCGATCGGGATTCGCCGCAAGACCGCTTGAAGCCCTCGACCGGCCGCATTAACCTTACCGAGGTTTTAACGGGAACAAGCCAATTGAGCCGTTGAACGACTCAGCGGAGCGGTCGAGAACGATCCGCACAGGGTTGCGATGCGGGCGGCGCGGCGAGCCGGTTCGAGGAACGTGCATGAAAACCGACATCAAGGTCGAGGTGGACAGGCTGGCGGCCGATCCGCGCATATCAGACTATGATTTCTGGCGCTCGCTCAAGAACGTCGACAATGAGATTTTTCATATCGCCAACAACAACGAGCCGATCCCGTTCGACATGATCCGCTGGCGCAGTATCCTCAAGCGCGCCCGCTTGAAGCGTGGTCACGCCTGATCGGCGTGGCAGTGAAATAGCTCCAGGCCTCCCTCATCAGCTTGCCGGTCATCTCTCCGTAGCGCCAATGCGTTCCCGTGACGCTCACGGGCTGGGTGAATCGCGCTGATCCATCCTTGAACCAGCTAAAGATGCCCCGCATGGCGTGAATATCCGCCTATTGACACGAGATCGCGTCTGCCCATATACATGCTATGTCATTAAATGATATGTCATTAAATCGGAGCTGGAAATGAGAATACATGCCATCCAGACGGGATCCGTCCGCATCAAAACCGCGCAGATGGAGGGACGAGGGTACGGCCTCGCCAGCATTTTCGCCGACCGGAACTGGTCGGACTGGTTGCCGTCGTTCGCTTGGGCAATCGAGCACGATGAGGGGGTCATCGTCGTCGATACCGGCCAGGCGGCGCATCTGTTGCGCGGACATGGCCGTTCCCTGCATCCGTTTTTCCGCTGGGAGGTTATGTTTCGAGTTGAACCCGAAGAGGAAATCGGCCCACAGTTGCGAGCGCTGGGCATCGCGCCGCGTGATGTCAAACGCGTGGTGCTGACCCATCTTCACATGGACCACGATGCAGGACTCGTCCACTTTCCGAACACCGAGATTTTGGCGGCGCGCGGCGAGATTGAAAAGGCCAAAGGTGCTATGGGGATGATCCGCGGATACCTTCCGCAACGCTGGCCGAACTGGTTTGATCCGATCTCTCTCGAACTCGACGATGGGCCGTATGGACCCTTCGCGGCGAGCAAGCGATTGACCAAGGCAGGCGATGTCGTTGCTGTTGCCACGCCGGGTCACACGCCCGATCACCTCTCCGTGCTGGTCCACGATGGCGACACCACCATTTTCCTCGCGGGGGATACGTCCTACACCGAGGGACTTATGCTCGCCGGCAAAGTGGACGGCGTCAGCCCCGACGCCAAGGCCTCCGCCGCAACACTGGCGAACATCAAGCGCTTTGGTCTTGAACAGCCGACGGTATATCTGCCGACCCATGACCCGGACGGCGCCGCGCGCCTCGCTGCCCGCACTCCGGTGACGGCCTCGCTGCTCCGCCCGCTCGACCCCAGGGGGACCGCATGAGCCCGGAAGAGGAGCTGCGCTTCCTCATTTTAGGTGCGCAGCGAGAGGGAAACCGGCTTCTCGCCGAAATGCTGTCCCCCCTCGGGGTCACGCCGTCGCAGGGGGAAGTCATCTCGTGTCTCAGTACCGGCGGTGAGATGTCGCTCAGTTCGCTCGGCAAGCTGCTGGTCTGCGAGACAGGCAGTCCGAGCCGGCTGGTCGACACACTCGTCGGCCGCGGCATCGTGGACCGGCGTGAGAATGCGCTGGACCGCAGGCAGGTAACCCTGGCGCTGACCGAAGAGGGCAAGCAATTGGCCAAGGGCATCGTCGAGGTCGAAGACAAGCTCTATGGCTGGGTTTCGCAGCGCCTCGGAGCGGAAGGCATTGTGATCGCAGTCGGACAATTGCGGCACCTTGTCGATGGAACGCCGTCGGGTGACGCCATTGCGCGGCGCAAATTGGAGAGAAAGTCGTTCGACGAACCGCTTCCCGGTCGAAAAGGCTAAAAAGGGCAAAGGGGCAAGGAATGTTCGAAATATCGCTGAAGATCGAAAGGCCCGCGGCTACGGTATTCGCATACCTCCAGGATATCGAAGCTGCACCACGCTGGTACTCGGCGGTGGAATCGGTAACAAGACTGTCCGATGGCCCAGTGGGTTGCGGAAGTCGCTTTGTCTTCACTCGCCAAATTGCCGGACGGCGCATCCAAAACACGGTCGAAGTCACCGAATTCCAGGACGAAAAGCTGTTGACGCTCGCAAGCGTGAGCGGACCAACGCCGTTCAGCTATCGCTACCGGCTCGACCGGGATGGCGCCGCGACGATCCTGCACCTCGAGGGCACCATTAGCGGCGACGGGCTGGGCGGACCGATAGCACTTCTGGCTCCGCTCGCATCGCGTTTTTTCGAGCAGGGCATGCGGGCAAACATCGCCAATCTGAAGCGCATCCTTGAAGCAAGACTCGGCCCAGACGCATAGCGGCGCGATGTTTAGCGGATAATCGGCGAACGATTGCTTCGTCTCTTGAGCATCATGCCATGCGCCTGAGCGCCCGCAGCGGCGAACGCGCCGCCACCGGTGACGACTGGATGATGGCCGTGTTTGTCATCGCATAGGGAATGATGCGGTCGATCACTCGCTCCAGTTCGGCCACGGAGCCGACATGCGCCAGCGCGATGAAACAATCCTCGCCGGTCACCCGGTCGCATTGCGCGATCTCCGGCAGGTCGCGGATGATCTCGGCCACGACGGACAATTGCCCCGGCACCGGCCGGATGCGCAGCCATGCCGATAGTGGCAGGCCAAGTGCGGCAGGGTTGATCCTCACCGAATAAGCCTCGATCACGCCGCTCTCTTGCAGCCGTTTGATGCGCTCGGCGACGCTCGGCGCCGACAGGCCGACCGAGCGTGCCAGTTCCGCGGTGCTGGTGCGTGCGTCTTTTTCCAGCAAGCGCAGGATCTTCATGTCGGCCGGGTCGAGATCGATATTTTCGGTTCGAAGGCGTTTCACGAAAATCTCCTTGCTTTCGGCGAAGGGACGATCAAATCGCTTGAGCATCATCCATATAATTCGCGGATATCGCCTGCGATACTGCTCCGATGGATGACCAGACACAAGCCCCGGTTATCAGCTCAGCCCTCGGCGCGCTCGACAGCATGGCGACAAAACTGCCGCCGCATGTCTGGTTCGGCATCAGTGCCGTCTTCCACTATCTTGGACCGGCCTTTGCCGTGCTGCTTTTCCCGCATGTCGGCGTGCTCGGCATGGCGTGGCTGCGCATCGCCACCGCGGCGCTGATTTTCGCGCCGCTGACCCGCCCATGGCGAACCCTCGCCCATGCCGATCGCCCGACGCGGCTGCTCTTGCTCGCCTTTGGCGCCTGTCTGGCGGTGATGAACTGCTCGTTCTACCTGGCGCTCGACCGCTTGCCGATCTCACTGGTGGCAGCGATCGAATTCGTCGGCACCATCGGTGTCGCGCTTATCGGCTTCAGAAGCCCGCGTAATCTCGCCGCCCTTGCCGTCGCCGTCGTCGGCACCTTGCTGCTCATCGACATCAAATGGTCGAGCGATCCGCTTGGACTGTTCTGGGCCTTCCTCAACGGCGCGCTGTTCGTCGGCTACATCGTGCTCGGCCACAAGGTCGCCCGCGCCGGCGCCGGCATCGCTGGCCTGGGGGCGGCCATGGCGATCGCTTTCATCACCGTGCTACCGATCGGCCTTGCCCAAGCATTGCCGGCTTTCTCGGCACCGCAATTGCTGCTCGCCGCCGTCGGCGTCGGCATCTGCTCGTCGGTCATTCCCTACATCTGCGACCAGCTCGCCATGTCGCGGCTGCCGCGCTCGAGCTTCGCGCTGATGCTGTCGCTGCTGCCGGTCACCGCGACGTTGATCGGCGTCATCGTGCTGCGCCAGATTCCGGACGTCAGAGATTGCCTCGGCATCGCTCTCGTCGTCGCCGGCGTGGCCGCCCACAAGCCGGCGAACACAGGCTGAACCCTATGCCGGTTTCTCCTTCAGGCCGGTTTCTTCTTCAGGCCAGTTTCTCCTTCAGGAAAGCGATGGTCCTGCCCCAGGCGAGGTCGGCCGCTTTCTTGTCGTAGCGTGCCGCCGAGGTGTCGTTGTTGAAGGCATGGTTGGCGCCCTCATAGACATAGACTGTGTATTCGACATGCGCGGCGTCGAGTTCCTTCTTGAAGGCGTCGATGCCGGCATTGATGCGGTCGTCCAGCCCGCCATAGTGCAGCAGCAAGGCCGCCTTGATCTTGGACACGTCGGCTGCCTTCGGCTGCATGCCGTAATAGGCGACCGAGGCGCTGAGATCGGGGGCGTTGACGGCCAGCATGTTTGCCGTGCCGCCGCCCCAGCAGAAGCCGATGGCACCGACCTTGCCGTTGCCGTCCTTGTCGGCCTTGAGGAAGGCGACGGTCGCAACGCCGTTGGCGACGGTCTGCGCGGCATCCAGTTTGGTGAACATGTCGCGTGCCTTGTCCTCGTCATCGGGCGTGCCGCCGAGCGGCGACAGGAAATCCGGCGCCAGCGCCACGAACCCCTCAAGCGCCACGCGCCTGGCGACGTCGCGGATATGCGGGTTGAGCCCCCTGTTTTCGTGGATGACCATGACTGTGCCGAGCTTGCCGGTCTGGTTCGCCGGCTTGACCAAATAGCCCTTCATCTCGCCGCTGCTGCCGGGATAAGTGATGTCTTCGCCTTTCACGCGGGCATCGTTCTCGGCGACGATTGCCGCCTGGGCCGAGTTCGCCGCCAGCATTGGCGCGATCGCGGCCGCCGCCGCGCCCGATCCGGCAAGCCTGGTCAGTTGCTCCATGAAGCGGCGGCGATCGAGCGTCAAATGCGTATATTCGTCATAGGCATCGATCATCGCCTGGGTGATGACGGGCTTGGTGGCGGCGTCGGTTTTGGGCATGGCGCGCTCCTTCGATCTCGGAATATCCGCAAGATAGGGGCGTGACCCGCCGCGTCCAGTCATCGGCGAATGACATTTCGTCGTGCCGCGACTGGCCCTGGGATCAGCTGAGATAGGCACGGCCAACTGGCCACTGGAAGGCAGAAGGACATCCTGCTTTATTGACTGGCGTTGGCGCCGCCCCTCATCCGGCTGCCGCCACCTTCTCCCCGTATAGTGACGGGGAGAAGGGACAGCTTCAACGCTCACGCCATTCCTGCTGCGTCGACGATTGGCGAAACCATCGATGACGGCCCCTTCTCCCCGTCGCTATACGGGGAGAAGCGCCCGGCAGGGCGATGAGGGGCAGCGCCAACGTTGCCACAGCATAGCTGCCCGACTCGCTCCAGCCTCGAGCCTCCTACTTCGGCAACGCATACGCCATCACATAGTCCCCGGGCTTGGTGCCGACCGAGCCGTGGCCGCCGGCGACGATGACCACGAACTGGCGTCCGTCGGCCACCGTATAGGTCATCGGCGTCGATTGGCCGCCGGCCGGCAGCCGGGCCTGCCAGAGCTGTCTGCCTGACGTCAGGTCATAGGCGCGCAGATAGTCGTCGACCGCCGCACCCAAGAAGGCGACGCCGCCGGCGGTGATCACCGGCCCGCCAATGCCGGGGACGCCGACCTTGAGCGGCAGGGGCAGCGGCGTCATGTCGTAGACGGTGCCGTTGCGGTGCTTGTAGGCGATGGCGCCGGTCCGCAGATCCACGCCGGCGACATAGCCCCAGGGCGGCGCCTGGCAAGGAATGCCGAGCGGCGACAGGAACGGCCCCATGACCACCGCATAGGGAGCGCCGTCATTGCGGTTCAGCCCCTGCTCGCTGCCCTTGGTGTCGTCGCCGGGCGCAGGCACATCCGCGCGCGGCACCAGCCTCGACGTGAAGGCCAGATAGGTCGGCATGCCGAACAGCACCTGCCGCACCGGATCGACCGCGACCCCGCCCCAGTTGAAGACGCCGAAATTGCCGGGATAGACCAGCGATCCCTGCAAGGACGGCGGTGTGTAGCGGCCTTCATAGCGCAATTTGTGGAATGCGATCCGGCAGGCCAGCTGGTCGAACATGGTGATGCCCCACATATCGGCATCCCTGAGCGGCGGCGGATTGAAGGACAGGTCCGACGCCGGCTGGGTCGGCGATGTGTGGTCGCCTTCGATGGCGCCGCGCGGCGCCGGCACTTCCTTGACCGCGATCACCGGCTGGCCGGTGCGCCGGTCGAGCACATAGAGATCGCCCTGCTTGGTCGGCCCGACCAGCGCCGGCACGACGGAGCCGTCGGCCTTGGTGATGTCGAGCAGGCTCGGCTGCGCCGGCACATCCATGTCCCAGAGGTCGTGGTGCACCGTCTGCCGAACCCAGCGCAACTGCCCGGTGTTGAGGTCGAGCGCGGTGATCGAGGAGGAGAACTTCTCGACATTGTCGCTGCGCCCGGCGCCGAGCTGGTCCGGCGTCTGGTTGCCGAGCGGCACATAGAGCAGGCCGAGCTTCTCGTCGGCGCTCGGCGTCGACCACATGTTGGGCGAGTTGGCGGTATAGGTCTGGCCGGGCGCCAGCGGCGCCGTCTGGTCCGGATTGCCGGAATCCCAGTTCCACAGCAGCTTGCCGGTGGCGGCGTCGTAGGCGCGGATGACGCCGGACGGCTCCTGCGTCGAATAATTGTCGTTGACCGCCCCGCCGACGATGATCTTGCCGCCCGATATCAGCGGCGCCGAGGTCGAGTAGTAATAGCCCGACTTCGGATAGGGCATGTTGGCCAGAAGGTTCAGCGTGCCGCCCTCGGCGAAGGCGGGACAGACCTGCCCGTTGGCGGCGTCGAGCGCGATCAGCCGCGCATCGGACGTCGGCAGGTAGACGCGTGTCGCGCAGGGTTGCCCGGCGGCGCCGGCGGCATCGGCATAGTAGGATACGCCGCGGCAGGTCTGGTGCTGGCGGTCCTTGTCGAGCTTGACCTTGGGATCGTAGCGCCATTTCTCCTTGCCGGTCGCCGCGTCGACCGCGATGGCAAAATTGTGCGGCGTGCAGATGTAAAGCGTGTCGCCGATCTTGAGCGGCGTCACCTGGTAGGTGGTCTCGCCGACATCGTCCGGCCCTTTCACGTCGCCGGTCTGGTACGTCCATGCCGGCTTGAGGTTGGCGACATTGTCCGGCGTGATCTGGTCGAGCGGCGAATAGCGCTGGCCGAACTGCGTGCGGCCGTAATAGTGCCACTCCCCGGCCGGCACGTCATTGCCAAGATTGGCGTTGGGGACCACCTTGTCGGTATCGAGTTCGCCGGCGATGTCCTTGGGATCGGTCGTCATCGAATAGCCGGCGACAGCCAGCGAGGCGAGCACGGCCAGGATGAGCGGCGCGCGGCCGTCAGGCCCGGCAAGACCCCGCCGCGCCCAGGGCGTTAGCAGCCACAGCGCCACCACCACGATGATGCCGCCGCGCGGGCCCAACTCCCACCAATCGAAGCCGATTTCCCACACCGCCCAGGCAAGCGTGCCGATCACGATCGCCGCGTAGAGCCACAAACCGGTGGAACGGCGCCGGTAGAGCAGCCAGGCGGCGAGCAGGAAGGCGATGCCGACGACGATGTAGTACCAGCTGCCGCCCAGCGACGCCAACCAGATGCCGCCGGCGCCAAGCGCCAAACCGATGAGCAGAAGAATGAGGGAGGTGATGGTGACAGCCAAGATGATACTCCTTCGACTGTTGCGCCTGTGACGCGGCCATGGGCAACCCGGCATTGCGCTTCTGCCCCGGACACAACTTTCCCACGCCTGCCCTGCCTGTCAAGCGTGGGTCGTAAGCGGTTGAGCCGGCCTTTGTTCTCTTGGTAATGGCGCCCAGGCCGGTTGCCGCACAAGGTCTTGTGGCCGCATCAGGCACTTTACCCGGAACAAAACGTAGACACTTCTGGTCTTTCGCCCCCGAATCACTACATTCGGAGGGAAGATGTCCGGCTTTTCCGAAGACATGCCCTTTTTCGATGAACCCAATGCGCGGCCCACGGCCCCGTCGGGCATTGCCGCGCGCGCCATGGCTGCCCGCAGCGGCCAGAACAATGCGCCGGACTATCTCAAGGGGTTGAACCCCGAGCAGCGGCTGGCGGTGGAAACCACCGAAGGCCCGGTTCTGGTGCTGGCCGGCGCCGGCACCGGCAAGACCCGCGTCTTGACCACCCGCATCGCCCACATCCTCGCCACGGGGAAGGCCTTCCCGTCGCAGATCCTCGCCGTGACCTTCACCAACAAGGCCGCGCGCGAGATGAAGCAGCGCATCGGCATCCTGATCGGCGAAGGCAATGTCGAGGGCATGCCTTGGCTCGGCACCTTCCATTCCATCGGCGTCAAGCTCTTGCGCCGCCACGCGGAACTCGCCGGCTTGCGCTCCGACTTCACCATCCTCGACACCGACGACGTCGTGCGGCTGATCAAGCAGTTGATCCAGGCCGAGGGCCTCGACGACAAGCGCTGGCCGGCCAAGCAGTTCGCCCAGATGATCGACGGCTGGAAGAACAAGGGGCAAGGTCCAGCCGACATCGCCGAGGGCGACGCGCGCAGCTTCGCCAACGGCAAGGGCCGCGAACTCTACAAAGCCTACCAGGAGCGGCTGAAGACGCTGAACGCCTGCGATTTCGGCGATCTCCTGTGCCATCCCATCCGCATCCTGCGCGCCAATCCGGATGTGCTGAAGGAATACCACAAGCGCTTCAAATACATCCTCGTCGACGAGTACCAGGACACCAACACCGCCCAATACATGTGGCTGCGGCTTTTGGCGCAGCGGCCCGATGTCGGACGCGCATCAACGTCGACGGATTTGCGATCGGCCGAAGGCCGCAAGCCCGACCGGGCGTCCGAGCCGTTGCGAGGCCCGCGCGGAGGGCCCGCGCCGGCAGGCGCGGAACAGCCCGTGAGCGAAAACAAAGTTAACATCTGCTGCGTCGGCGACGACGACCAATCCATCTATGGCTGGCGCGGCGCCGAGGTCGACAACATCCTGCGCTTCGACAAGGATTTTCCCGGCGCCACCATCATCAGGCTGGAGCGCAACTACCGTTCCACCGCCCACATTCTCGGCGCCGCATCGCACCTCATCGCTCACAATGAAGGCCGCTTCGGCAAGACGCTGTTCACCGACCGCAACGATCCGGAGGACGCCAAGGTCAACGTCCACGCCGCCTGGGATTCCGAGGAGGAAGCCCGCGCCATCGGCGAGACCATCGAGGCCTATCAGCGGCAGAAGCACAATCTCAACGACATGGCGATCTTGGTGCGCGCCTCTTTCCAGATGCGCGCCTTCGAGGACCGCTTCATCACGCTCGGCCTGAATTACCGCGTCATCGGAGGCCCGCGCTTCTACGAGCGTATGGAAATCCGCGACGCGCTGGCCTTCTTCCGCGTTGTCGCCAATGGCGGCGACGACCTCGCTTTCGAGCGCATCGTCAACGTGCCCAAGCGCGGGCTGGGCGAAGCCACCATCCGCCAGATCCACGACACGGCGCGCGCGCTCCGCATTCCGATGCTGGAGGCGGCGGCGACGCTGGCCGAGAGCGACGAGTTGAAGCCGAAGCCGCGCGCCGCCTTGCGCGAGGTCGCGGCCAATTTCGAGCGCTGGCAGAAGGCACTGGAGACCAAGCCGCACACCGAACTCGCCGAGACCATTCTCGAAGAGAGCGGCTACACCGACATGTGGAAGAACGACCGCTCGGTCGAAGCCCCCGGCCGGCTGGAGAACCTGAAGGAACTGATCCGCTCGATGGAGGAGTACGAATCGCTGCGCTCCTTCCTCGAACATGTCGCGCTCGTCATGGATGCCGAGCAGAATGCCGAACTCGATGCGGTCAGCATCATGACGCTGCATTCGGCCAAGGGCCTCGAATTCGAGACCGTGTTTCTGCCCGGCTGGGAGGAAGGCCTGTTCCCGCACCAGCGCGCGCTCGACGAAGGCGGCCGCTCCGGGTTGGAGGAAGAGCGGCGGCTCGCCTATGTCGGCCTGACGCGCGCCAAGAAGAACCTGCATCTCTGGTTCGTCTCCAACCGCCTCATCCACGGCCTGTGGCAATCGACCATCCCGTCGCGCTTCCTCGAGGAACTGCCGGAAGCCCATGTCGAAATCGCCGAAGCGGGCAATTCCTATGGCGGCTACGGCAATCCCTATGGCGGCGGCTCATTCGCCTCCGGCCGTGGCGGCCAGGGGGCGGGAAGACAGAACCCCTATGGCGCCTCGCGCTTCGACAATGTCGGCGCGGAAAAATCCGGCGCTTTCTCCAACACCTATTCGACGCCGGGCTGGCAGCGCGCCCAAGCCAACCGCACCGAGGCGACCGACCGCAACTGGGGCACCCGCTCGGGCCACCAGGTCGAGCGCATCGGCTATGGCGAGACCGATTCCGGCTACGGCGCCGGCCGCACCTCGGGCAAGGGCCGCACCATCGACGGCGAACTGGTCGCCAAGTCCGTCGCCGACAAGCCCTCCCCGTTCAGCGTCGGCGACCGCGTCTTCCACCAGAAATTCGGCAACGGCAACATCTCCGCCATCGAAGGCAACAAGCTGACCATCGACTTCGACAAGGCCGGCCAGAAACGCGTGCTGGACGGGTTTGTCGCTGCGGTGTGAGTGTGCGCCCTGTTGTCCTACAGGCGACCATTCTCTGGCAGAAGCCCCTACCGTCGTCATCCACGGGCGGAGCAGGAGCGAAGCGACGTCGCGGAGACCCGAGGATCCATTCCGTGACCTTGGCCGAAGGGTGCAGCGGAGCAGAATTCTGCAACCGGAGCGGTGCATTTAAGTCGCGGCATGGATCCTCGGGTCTGCGCTGCGTCGCTACGCTCCTTGCTTCGCCCGTGGATGACGAAGCGACGGGCGTCCGCGCCAATCGTTACAGCATGCGTCCGCCAAACGAACCAACCCCCTCACCGATACCGCGCCTGGTTCCACTTATGGCCAAGCAGCGACAGGATGATGATCAGGCCGTTGAAGAACTGGACGTAGAAGCCGCTCAGGCCCGCGGCCACGACGCCGGTCTGGATGAACGACACGGTGACGGCGCCGATGGCACCACCGGCGACGGTGCCGATGCCGCCCCAGGTCGGCGTGCCGCCGACGAACACCGAGGCCAGCACCGGCAGGAGATAGCCGTCGCCGGCCGTCGGCCACCAGGTGAAGTTGATCATCACCGAGAAGGTGCCGGCGATCGCCGCACCGATGCCGACGAAGACGAACACTTTCACCCGCACGCGCTTGACGTCGATGCCCATCTGCTGGGCGCTGTCGGGGTTGTCGCCGACCACCTTTACCTGCGCGCCGAAGCGGTGGCGGTTATAGAGCATCGCCGACAGCACCACGAAGGCGATGGCCCAGAAGATCTGCACCGGAATGCCGTAGAGCTGGCTGGAGAAGATCTTGTAGGCCCAGCTGTCGGCAACGCCGGTCGGCGCCATCGACCTGCCCTCATTGATGATCTGGATCAGGCCGCGCAACAGGAAATTCATGCCGAGCGTGGCGATCAGCGACGACAGGCCGCCATAGACGACCAGCGACCCGACCAGGAAGCCGAGCAGCGTGCCGGTGACGAGCGCGGCGGCAATGCCGAGGAACGGATCGTAGCCGGCCTGCACCACCAGCGCGAACACCCATGAGGCAAAGCCCATCGTCGCCGGGAAAGACAGGTCGATCTCGCCACAGGTGACGACGAAGACCAGCGGCACCACCACGAACAGCGCCACCGGCAGCGTGGTCAGCACGGAGCTGTAGAGATACCAGGTGGTGAAGACGGTCGGGTTGGCGATCATGAACACCGCCATCATGATGATGAACACGCCGAGCGTGCCGAGCGCGGCGCGATTGTCGAGGACGAAGCCGCGCAGCCAGTGGTCGGACGGGTGCTTCCACTCCCTCTGGGGACCGGGGCGGGGAATGCCGGCGGCCGGCTCGTGCAGGTCGGGTTCCATGGTCTTGCTCATCGCACCGCCCTCTCCGCATCGCCGGCTTCGTGCAGCCCGGGCAGTCCGCCCGGATGCGCCACGTCTTCCATGAAATTGATGAGCTCCTCGGCCGACTTGACCTGGCTGCGATCGGTGGTCAGCGCCACCTTGCCCCTGTCCAGCACCACGAAGCGGTCGGCGATGTCGAAGACGTGGTGGATGTTATGGCCGATGAACAGGATCGAGCGGCCGCTCGCCCGCACCTGGCGTACGAAGTGGAAGACCTTGGCGGTTTCGGTCAGCGACAGCGCCGTCGTCGGCTCGTCGAGGATGATCAACTCCGCTTGCTTGTAGATGGCGCGGGCGATCGCCACGCCCTGTCGCTCGCCGCCCGACAGCTGGCCGACGATTGAGTGCGGCGTGAACACTTTCGAGGTAAAGCCGATCTCGCGCATCAGCCGGCTCGCCTCCTCGATCTCCTTCTCGACCTTCAGCCAGCCAAGAAAACCGGTGAGCTCGCGGCCCATGAAGATGTTGCGCACGATCGTCTGCTGCACGGCCAGCGCCCGGTCCTGGAACACGGTTTCGATGCCGGCGTCGCGCGAGCGCGCCGGGCTCCATCCGGTTACCGGCTTGCCGCGCACGAGAATCTCGCCGCTGGTCGGCCTGACCACGCCCGACAGGATCTTGATCAGCGTCGATTTGCCGGCGCCATTGTCGCCGATCAGGCCAACCACCTCGCCGCGGTCGACGCTGAGGTCGACCCCGCCCAGCGCATAGACCTGGCCATAGGACTTCTTGATGTCGCGCAGTTCGATGATGCGTTCGGCCATGACTGTCCTCGCTTTGTTTCCGGGTGCCGGCGGTCCCGCCGGCCGGGCCTGAGCCCCGGCCGGCGGCTTGGGAGGTTCAGCGCAGTGCCTGCTTGGCCAGCTCGGCGACGATCTCGTAATTCTGCGGCGTGACGAAGCCGGCGCCGGTGTCGACATTCATCGGCGCCAGCCCCAGCACCACCTGCTGGCAAAGGCTGAGGATCGGCAGGTAGCCCTGCAGGAACGGCTGCTGGTCGGCCGTCAGCTGCACCCAGCCGCCCTTGAAGCCTTCGACGATCTGCGGACTGGTGTCGAAGCCGAAGTTGAAGATGTCGCCCGCCTTGCGTCCCGCCGCCTGCATGTAGGTGGGAACATTGCCGAGCATCTGCCCGCCGGGATAACCAACCGCCTTGACGTCGGGATTGTTGAGCAGTGCGGCGGTGATCACCGGGATCGCGAGGTTCGGATCGGACGCCCATTCGCCACTCGGCGGCGACGACAGCTGGATGACCTCGACGCCCGCTTCCTTCAGCGCCGCGACCGTGCCGCGCTCGCGCGCGCCGCGGCTCTCATTCTCGAACGGGCCGATCATGATCGCCTTGTCGCCGGCCTTCAGCTTGGCCAGCTTGAACGCCTCGGCGCCGAGCGCGCGGCCCTGCTGCTCCTGCTGGGCGCCGACATAGCCGCCGCCGAACGCTGCCGTCACCTTCGGCACCGGCACGTTCTGGTACATCATCTTGATGCCTTCCTTATGCGCCTGTTCGGCGAGCGGCATGATCGACGCATCTCCCGGATGGCCCATCATGGCGATGCCGCCGGGCTTGACGGCGACGGCTTCACGCAGCTGCTGCACCATCTTTTCGATGTCCCAGCCCGAGAAGATGTAGTCGACCTTGGGTCCGAGATCGGCCGCTGCCTGCTTGGCGCCATTGTAGACGATGGTGCCGAAAGCGTCGCCCTCGGCGCCGCCGACGAAGAAGCGGATATGGACGTCCTTGCACCATTGGGCGTCGAGCGCCTGCGCCGGCAAGGTGGAGACGGCGGCGGCAAGCGCCGTGGCGGCTGCCACGACGGTCGAGCGCAGAAATGTTCTCTTCGCAATGCTCATGCACTTATCCTCCCTTTGTGTCCTCGCTAACCGAGGGTTTTCGACATTCGCTCCGGCAGTGCTTTGCAATCTGGCCGGCCGGCTCCTCCCGCCGGCCGCTGTCACGCCGGGTTCGGCAGGTAGGTCGCACCTCCCCGGCATTGCTTGAGATAATCGAGCGCCCGCACCTGGCCAGTGATCTCGAGATCGTCGCGATAGACCGGATCGTGCCAGCCTTCGATGTCGATGGCGCCGCGATAGCCGGCCAGCCGCAATTCGCTGATCACCCGCGTCCAGTCGCTGTCGCCGAAGCCGGGCGTGCGCATCTGCACGAATGGCAGCCTGCCGAACACGCCATGCTCGCGGATCACGTCCCAGCGCACCGTCGCGTCCTTGCCGTGGACATGGAAGATGCGCGGCGCCCATTTGCGGATCTGCGGCATCGGGTCGATCAGATAGACGAGCTGATGGCAGGGCTCCCATTCCAACCCGAGATTCTCATCCGGCAATTCGTTGAACATCAGCTCCCAGGCGTCGGGATTGTGGGCGATGTTCCAGTCGCCGCCGGCCCAGTTGCCGTCCATCGCGCAATTCTCGAAGGCGATGCGCACGCCCTTGTCGGCGGCGCGCTTGGCCAGCGGCCCCCAGACCTCGCGAAAGCGCGGCAGGCTGTCGGGCAGCGGCTTGCCACGGATACGGCCGGTAAAGCCGCTGACCGTCGAGGCGCCGAACAGATGCGCATTGTCGATCACCATCTCCCAGGCCTTCAGCACGCCGCGATCGACATCGCCGCTCTCCAGCGGATTGCCGAACACGCCGAGCGAGGACACGGTGACGTCGGCGTCGCCGATCGCCTCGCGGATCTGGCCGGCCAGACGCGGCAGATCCTTGCCGCCCAGCGTCTGCCAGAAAAAGGGCTGGATGCTCTCGAAGCCAAGCGGCAGGATCTGCTTGATGTAAGCCGCCGGGTCGTCGAGGTTGGCCCGCACCATGGTGCCGATCCTGATGTCGAGAAGCGGGTTTGGCATCATCGTGCATCCTGTGTGATCGCCACGCGGCGTCCGCTCTCGGCGCTTTCGATGGCGCCGAAAACCATGGCCAGGCTCTTGATGTTGTCGGCGCCACGCGTTTCCGGCTCCGTGCCGGTCTCTATGGCCTGCATGAAATCCTTGATGATGCCGAGGTGGCCGCCGATGCGGTCGGCGGCGTCGAGCGGCGGCACGGCGATCGGCTGTGTCTGGTCGAACAGGCCCTCGCGCACCGGCAGCGCGACCTCTGCTCTCACCTCGTCATTGCCGTCCCAGACCAGGCTGCCGCGCTCGGCGACGATGCGCCAGGTGCTCTCCCAGCTGGTGCGGAAGCCGGCCGCGCACCAGGAACCGGCATAGGTGAAGACCTTGCCGCCGCCGAGATCGAAGACGGCGCTGGCCGAAGATCCCTGGCTATACCAGGAATTGGGCGGCTCCCATTCCTGGCAATAGACGCTGGCCGGCTCGCCGCCGACCATATAGCGCGCGGCGTCGAACGTGTGGATCGCCATGTCGAGCAGCAGCACATGGCTCATCTCCTCGCGAAAGCCGCCGAAATGCGGCGCGACGAAGAAGTCGGCATGGATGCTTGTCGCCGCGCCTATGGCGCCGGATTCCAGGAACCGCCTGATCCGCCTGACATTGGCGACATAGCGGCGGTTCTGCACGACGGCGTGGATACGCCCCGCCCGGCGCGCGGCATCGACGATGATCCGGGCATTGTCCGGACTGTCGGCCAGCGGTTTTTCGGTGAGCAGATGGCAATGATGGGCGAATGCGGAAAGCGCGACCTCGCGCCGGGCGGCGGGAACCACGACGTCGAACACCGCGTCGGGCTTGGTCTGGTCGAGGACCATGTCGAGATTGGTTCCGATGACGGCGCCGGAAAGCCCGTATTCGCGCGCCCTCGCCTTCGCCCGCTCGGCGTCGAGGTCGACAAGGCCGACGATGGCGAGCCCATCGATCTGCCTCGCGGCATCGAGCCACTGCTTGCTCATCGCTCCGCAGCCGACAAGGACGACATTGATCATCCAGCGCTCCTCCCTCTCGGCCCCTCCAGACCGATCGTCCCGGCATCCACGGCAGCACCGTAAATGTTGTTCCGTAAACGTTTACGAGAACACACCCGAAGGCGTAGAATGTCAACCGGCCGCTGACGAAAATCATCATCGACCGCCTTGGCCTGAGCGGCGGCCGGTGCTAGCCAGAGCGGGGGAGAACTGTCCTTGGCGTCCAGCATCCACGACCTCGCGCGTCACCTGAACATTTCGATCGGCACCGTGTCGCGCGCGCTCAACGGCCGCGCGGACGTCAACGCCGACACGCGCCAGCGCGTGCTCGATGCCGCCAAGCAGTTGAACTATGCGCCCAACCAGTCCGGCCGCAGTCTCAGGCAAGGCGCCACCCGCTCGATCGCCTTCATGCTGCAGCCGCATCCGGGCGACCTGGAATATGGCGAGCCGTTCTTCATTCCGTTCCTGACCGGTTTGCAGGCTAGGCTAGCCGAAAGCGGGCTCGACCTGATCGTGGTGATGGGCGCGCCCGGCGACTATCAGCAGGAGCGCCTGCGCCGTGTCGTCGAAACGCGCCGCGCCGATGCGGTGGTGCTGGCCTGGACGCGACGCGAAGACGAGCGCATCGACTATCTCACCCAGGCCGGCTTCCCCTTCGCCACGCTTGGCCGCAGCCGCTCCGGCGGGATGGCCTATCCCTCGCTCGACCTCGATTTCGAGAAGGCCGGCGCCGACGCGGTCGACCGGCTGGTGTCGCGCGGCCACCGCCGCATCGCCGCCATCCGCCCATCGCTCGACCTGAATTTCGGGCATCTGTTCGTCGCCGGCTACCGCAAGGCCCTGCGGCGGCACGGCATCGAGGTCGATCCCGGGCTGATAGCGGAGGGGTTCATCAACGAGGCCGGCGGCTACCAGGTGACGCCGCGAGTGATGCTCGCGAAAGACCGGCCCACCGCCATCATCTTCAACAATGACGCGATGGCGCTCGGCGGCTGCAAGGCGCTGGCCGAAATGGGCATCAGGCCCGGCCATGACATCGCGGTGATCGTCATCGTCGACACGCCGCTCTGCCGCTATTTCTCGCCGGCGCTGACCGGCTTCCGCCCGGCTCTGGAGCCGATGGGGAAGCGATTGGCCGAAATGCTGCTGGCCTCGCTTCCCGCCTTCGCCGGCCCCGAAGGAACGCGCATCATGCGCGAGGTCTGGCCCCTGGAGCTGATTGCGCGCGACAGCGATTGAGCAGGACTGAAGCCGAGCCCAGCGGCTGCTTTCGCTGCCGGCTTCGCCCGTGCGTCACGCCGGCGGGCAAGCAAATCTTCCCGCCGGTGCTCGTTTCCAACGTCGCGCCCAGAGACTGGCGGAGATGCGACCCCACGCTGTCATGCAAGCATCATGTTCGCGCCGTAGATCGCTTTCGGGGAAGCGCGCGCCATCGTCGATGTGCCGCCTCTTTCAGCTTTTCGTCTTTGGGCCGCTCCGGCACGCTTTTTCAGAAAGAGGATTGTCCATGAAACACCTGTACCGAACCGCGTCGCTCGGCGTCGCGCTGGCCTTGTTCACCGCCTTGACGCCGGCGCTTGCCGACGGCACCGCCGGCGGCGCCAGCTTCGTCAACAAGGGGCTCGTCGGCGTCGGCCGCATCCCGGCAGGCCAGCGCGACAAGTTCGGCGAGACGTTCGGCTCGGGCTCCGGCATGGCGATGGACCCCGCCGGCTGGACGCATGACGTGACCGGCTACAAGGGTTCGCTCTGGCTGCTGCCGGACCGCGGCTACAATGTCGCCGGCACCGCCGACTACCGGCCGCGCCTCAACACCATCGGCATCGAGTTCGCTCCCGTCGCGCCGGGCGCCGCTCCCGCCGCCGGCCAGGAGCAGACCGGCGTCAAGGCGACGCTGGCCGACACCATGCTGCTCACCGACGACAAGGGCGTCAACGCCACCGGCCTCGATCCGCTGTCGGATGTTCGCGCGGCAAGCGGCGACATGCCGATGCTGCCCGCCGCCACCAACGGCAAGCTCGCGCTCGACAATGAAGCGATCGTGCGGCTGCCCGACGGTTCGATGTTCATCTCCGACGAATACGGTCCCAACATCTACCGGTTTTCCGCCGAAGGCCGCCTGCTGTCGGCGACGCAGCCGCCGGCCGCACTGGTGCCGATGCGCAAGGGAACGCCGAACTTCTCCTCGGACAATCCCGGCGCGGGTGCCGCCGAACCCGATCCGAAGGACCCCGAAACGGGCCGCCAGAACAATCAGGGCCTCGAGGGCATGGCGCTGACGCCGGACGGCAAGTTCCTGATCGCTGTGCTCCAGTCCGCGACAAGGCAGGATGGCGGCGATTCCCCCTCGACCCGGCAGAACACCAGGGCTCTGGTCTACGACGCCTCCGACCCCGCCCATCTGAAGCTGGCGCACGAATATGTCGTGCCGCTGCCGGTATTCACCGACGCCAAGGGCAAGACCAAGGTCGCTGCGCAAAGCGAGATCGTAGCGCTGTCGGACACCGCTTTCCTGATGCTGGCGCGCGACAGCGGCAATGGCCAGGGCGTGAAGGGTGACACCTCGTTCTATCGCAGAATCAACATCGTCGATCTCGCCGGCGCGACCGATATCGCCGGCGCCTTCGACACGGCCGACAAGCCGCTCGCGCCCAAGGGCGTGCTCGCCCCCTCGGTGACGCCGGCCAGGCTGGCGCCGTTCATCGACATCAACGACAGTGCGGAACTCGGCCGCTTCGGCCTCCACAACGGCGCGCCGAACGACCACGACAACCTGTCCGAGAAGTGGGAAGCGATGTCGGTCGTGAGCGTGCTCGATCCAAAACTGCCTGACGACTATTTCCTGTTCGTCGGCAACGACAACGACTTTCTCACCCAGGACGGTTTTCAGGTCGGCGCCTCCTACAAGGCCGATGACGGCGCCAATGTCGATACCATGTTCCTGGTCTATCAGGTCACGCTGCCGGGCCTCGGCAGGAAGTAACGGCCCCGAAGGTAGTCGCCGAGCGCGCTCACGGCCATCCCGTCGGAGCACCGGTATTCGGCCGCGCTTCCGCTCCGCCAGGGTGCATCTCGGTCGCGGCGCGGGGCGATGAGCGCGCGCCGCCCCCCCGCGCCGAGACGGAGCCACGCCCCCACGGCCGCCTGAAAAAGACCCCCCCCCCCGCGCCCCCCGCCGCCCACCCGGCCCGCGGCCC
>NZ_JAMYTH010000031.1:0-72868 GCF_040322415.1 Mesorhizobium sp. M0152 | reverse complement strand
CCCCGCCCGCGCCCCCCCGCGCCCCCCCCCCCCCCCCCCCCCCCCCCCCCCCCCCCCCCCCCCACCCCCCGGGCGGGGGGCGCCCCGCTGCCGTTGTGGTAATAGCGACGAACGAAGCGGAATATGGCCGATGCGACGGGTGCCGGTGAACTCAGACGTCACGCCCGTCGAAGTTGAAGATCGGCAAGGTGGAGGTATCCAGATCAATGACGCAGTTGATGTTGATGTAGGCACTACGGTCACTGCCCGAGCGGACATCCTCGGCGAAGGGGTGGATTCCGCAGCTGCGGCAGAAGCGGTGTGCGATGGCATGGTTGCCGAATGTGTAGGTGCCGAGATCATCGCCCCAAGCAAGAATGGTCAGGCTCTCATGCGGGATGGCACACAACAGGGCGCCCTTGCGCGAGCAGATCGAACAATTGCACCGTACGGCGCCGGTCAGTTCGGCCTCGAATTCGAAGGCGACCCTGCCGCAATGGCAGCTGCCTTTGTAGAACATCGGCTTCTCCTTGCGTCCGGCAGGGGTGCAAAACCGCCTGCGTCGGGTTAAGTCTCGGCAAAGCATGCCGCTACCCTTAAGACGTTCAATACGTCCGGAGTCCTACACCGAAAATGCAATCAATCCGCGACCATCTGGAAATTGTCCTGGCGCGCCTCGCCGCCCGCGCCGGCGAGGAACGCGTGTTCACGAAGCTCTATACGGAGGCCGCGCGGGCAGCGGCTGACGCCAGTGATGCCCGCAAGCGAGCCGGCGTCACGCTCGGGCCGCTCGACGGCACCATTGTCTCGATCAAGGATCTGTTCGATGTCTCCGGCGAACCGACCACGGCCGGCTCGCTGATGCTCAGGGACACCGCGCCCGCCCAGCGCGACGCTATCATCGTCGCCCGGTTGCGGCAGGCCGGGGCGGTGATCATCGGCAAGACCAACATGACCGAATTCGCCTTCACCGCGATTGGTGACAACCAGCACTATGGCACGCCTGGCAATGCCCTCGATGCCAGCCGCATTCCCGGCGGTTCCTCGTCGGGTGCCGGTGTTTCGGTCGGCGAGGGGACGAGCGAAATATCGATCGGTTCCGACACCGGCGGATCGGTGCGCATTCCGGCATCGCTCAACGGCGTTGTCGGTTTCAAACCGACGGCGCGGCGAGTGCCTCTCGGCGGTGCCTTTCCGTTATCGGCTACACTGGACTCGATCGGGCCGCTTGCCCGGACCGTCGCCCAATGCGCCGCTGCCGGCGCGGTGATGGCCGGCGAGGCGTCGGCGCCGCTGGTGCCGATACCGCTCGCTGGGCTTCGCATTGGCATCCCGCGCGGCGGTCTTTTCGAAGATACGGAAGGCGAGATTGCGGCCAGTTTCGAGCGCTGTCTCGGCAAGATCGAGCTGGCGGGCGCGCACATAGCGGACCTGTCGGTCGACGATATGATCGCGGACCTGCGCACGGCCACCAAGCGTGGTTCGATCGCCGCGATGGAAGGGGCTGAAGTGCATGCGGATTGGCTGGCGACGGGAGCGTCCGCGCCGGTCGACCCGCACGTGAGCGGGCCCCTGTCGCGGGCGGCAATGCTGCCGATCCCGGTCTACATCAGGGCAATGCGCCGTCGCGTAGCACTCTGTATGACCATGGACGAGCGGTTGGCGTCGGTCGATGTGCTGGCCCTGCCGACCACACCGGTGACGGCGCCGACCATCGTTTCGATGGCGGAAGACGCCGAGCTGCGCGACCGCGTCGAGGGCCTGCTGCTGCGCAATACGCAGGTCGCCAACCAGTTCGACCTCTGCGCGATTTCGTTGCCGATGCCAGGCACGGGGCGACCGGCGGGGCTGATGCTGGTGGCGCGCAACGGCCATGACGGGCGCCTGCTGCGAATTGCTGCCGAAGTCGAAGCGCTGCTGGGCAGCCGATCGGCAATGCACTGAAATCCGCGATTAATGCGATGAACAGTGCTTGCGTTCGCTGTCCTTGGCGGTGCGCACGATGCGGGTCGCGACCAGCCAGGGCAGGTTGTAGCCCTTGCCGGTGATGGTCTGGGTGCGGTGCTCGATCGAGCCCCTGACAACGATCTTCCCGGCGTAAAGCACGTCGGACTGATCCGTTATCGCCTTGTCGGCCTGCGGCAATCGGCTGGCGTCGATCGACACGCCCTTGGCGATCTGGCCGGTGGCAAGGTCAAGCGCACTGTTCGACGGGCATGGCGCCTTGAAGCAGCGCAGTCCGTTGTCGCAATAGACATAGCTGCTCTCGGCCGCGGCGAATGCGGGCAGGGCGCAGATCGACGCGGCGGCAACGCCTAGAAATGCGAGGCGAAGAGCGAACATGGTTCTCAACGTCGCGAAGAATTGGGGCGAAACCGCGATGCGCTATGTATCGGCTGGAAACCGCCGCCGGTAGTGGTCGACCACTTCGGGGTTACGCAGATTGACCGGCAGTTTGTTGGCCAGCACCAGCAGGGTTTCACCCGCCGCGCCGACGCCCATGCGCATCATCGATTCCTCGGTGATCCCTGCCATATGCGGGGTGATGATGACATTGTCGAAGCCGAAATAGGGATGATTTGACGGCAGCGGCTGCGTTGAAAACACGTCGAGGGCGGCGCCGCCGATGCGGCGTTTCTGCAAGGCCTCGATCAGTGCGTCGTCGTCGACAACCGGTCCGCGCGACACGTTGACCAGCAGCGCATTGGGTTTCATGCGGGCAATGCGCTCGCGACTGATCAGGCCGCGCGTTTCCGGCGTCAGCGGGCAGCACAGGACGATGATGTCGCTTTGCTCGACCAGCGCATCGATCGAAAGGAAGCCGACCTTGTCCGGCGCCGGCTGCATGCTGCGCGTCGTTGCCACCACTTTCAGGTCGAAGCCATGCGCGGCGATATGGCCGACGGCCTGACCGACAGCGCCGAGGCCGACGATGCCGATGGTTTTGCCGGCAAGCTCACTGTTGGCGTTGGCGTGCTCGCGGCCGGCGAGCCAACCTTTCGTGCGCAAGTCGCGGTCGACGACGCGGAAATTGCGCAGCAATGCGAGCGCCGCGAACATCACGTGTTCGGCGACCGAGCGGGCGTTGACCGCAGGCACGTTGGCCACCAGCACGCCGGCCGCGAAAGCTGCTTCCATCGGGATCATGTCGAGCCCGGCGCCGTGACGGATCGCCGCCCTCAGCCTCCAAGCTCCTTCAAACAGCACCGGTGGCAGTGGTGCGCGCACGATGACGACGTCGGCGTCCTTCGCCTCCTTGGCGAGGGTGCCGGCGTCGAGCCCCGAAGCGATGACGAGTTGGCCGGCGCCCGCCAGCTTGGCCGAGGCGCGCGGGTGTAGCGGATGGGTCGACAGGATCTTTGGCACGGTCTGGGCCACGGTCAGGCCTTTTCGAGCGTCGGGCTCGTGGGCGCAACCGCATTGCCGCCCTCGATCAGGCCCTTCCAGTAGCTTTCCGCGCCTTGCAGGTGGGCGCTCATCAGCGCCTGGGCGAGATTGCCGTCGCGGCGCAGCAGCGCCTCGTAGATCTGCACGTGCTCGGCATGTGAACGCACGCTCCGCTCCGGATCGTTGAAATAGATCGGAAGGCGCTGCTCACCCATCAGATAGTAGACGCTACAAATGTTGTGGAAGACGCTATTCTTGGTGGCGCGCACGATCTCGAGATGAAACTCGCGGTCCTCCTTGGCGAGACCTTCGCCTGCGGCGATGCGCGCTTCGGACGCTTTCAGGATCTCGCGCAGCCGTTCGAAATTCTCCTCGGTGGCGCGTGAGCAGGCGAGCTCCGCGGCCTTGATTTCGTGGATCTTGCGCAATTCGACCGTCTCGTAGATCTGCAACGGGTCAAGCGGCAGGCCGGCGCGTGCGAACAGTGCGAGCGCCTCGACGCTGGCCTGCTTTGTGTCGACATAGATTCCGGACTTGGCTCGCCGCTCGACGATGCGCATGGCTTCGAGAATGGCCAGCGCCTCGCGGATCTGACCGCGGCTGACGCCGAAACGCTCCGCCAGTTCACGTTCCGACGGCGTGCGGCCCGTCTCCTTGTCAGAGTGGGAGAACAGGTAGGCGGCGAGTTCCGCGAGAAGATTTTTTTCTTTCATCGTCAATCGCGTTGCGCGTGCGCCTCCAGGAACCGCTCCGAAATGGTGAATCCCAGACCCGGCTTTTCGGGGATCGCTATCATACCGTCCGCTGCTTCGACAGTCTCCTCGATCAGATCGTGGATCATCGGATTGGCACCGAGCGAATATTCGACGGTGAAGCTCGATGGCGAGGCGGCACAGACATGCAGCCCGGCGAAGAAGCAAGGTGCGCCGGCCCATAGATGCGGCGCGAAGCGCAAATTGAAAGCGCTGGCGATGGTGCCGATCTTCATCGCCTCGCTGATGCCGCCGCAGAAGGCGGGATCGGGCTGGAAGATGTCGGCTGCCTTGAGCACGGCGAGGTCGCGGAAGGCATAGCGGGTCGCCTCGCTTTCGCCGGTCGCGATAGGAACGGCGCCGGAGGCGCGCACTTCCGCGAGGCCAGACTTGTCGTCGGCGATCACAGGCTCCTCGAACCACGCGAGATCGAGGTCGTTGACGAGATGGATAAAGCGTTTGGCCTCCGCAACCGTATACGTGCCGTGGGCATCGACCATCAGCTCGACATCGGGGCCGAGCGCCTGGCGCGCGGCGCGCACGCGGGCGGCCGAAACATGGGCGGCGCCATCCATGGCGCCGACCCGCATCTTCAGCGCCTTGAAGCCGCCCTTGGCGATGTAGGATTGCAATTGCTCGCCAATGGCGTCGGCGGACGCCCAGCCGCCGGAGGCATAGGCCTGCATGCGGTCGAGCTTACGGCCGCCCAGCAGCCGCCAGACCGGCACGTCAAGCGATTTGCCCAAAATGTCCCAGAGTGCGATGTCGACAGCGCTGATGGCGGCGATGCTCATGCCGCGCCGCGCCAACTGCGGCATGGCGTGGCCGGCATGCGCCGCACTGTCATGGCGCACGCCGTTATAGAGCATCTCCCAGATGACGCCGATGTCGGCCGGGTCACGGCCGATCAGCTGCGGCCCGACCTCGTGGTTCAGCATATGGACAAGGGCGCCATAGCTGCCGGCGCTGCCGGCGGCGTTCTTGCCTTCGCCCCAGCCGATCAGCCCGTCATCCGTCTCGATGCGCAGGATGGCGGCGTCAAAAGTCGTCACCTGACCGAAGTCGCTGCGGTGTTGCCGAGCGGCTTCGATCGGGATGCGGACCCACCAGGCTTGGACGGTCTTGATACGCATGGTCTTCCCCAGCTCTGCCGCCGGTCAGGGCGGAAGGGCAAATTTCCCAACAGGCAGTCGACTACTTGATCAGCGGCAGCAGCGTCTCGGCGGTGATGCGCATCTGGTCCGTGTAGAATTTTTCGGTCAGCACGCTGGAGCCGTGATCCTGAATAAATTTCAGTTGCTCAGGCGAGATGTCGACCGGGTGACGTTCGACCATGTCTGGATAGGGTGCGGCCGGCGTGCGGTCGACCGGGGCGACGAACTCATTGGTCAACGCGCCGTCATAGCCGACTTCCCGCAAGGTCGCGACGATCTTCGGCCAGTCGATCTGGCCGAGGCCGGCGGCGAAGCGATTGTTGTCGGCGACATGGAAGTCGAACAGGCGCTTGCCGACCTGGCGGATGGCGTCATGGACGTTAAACTCCTCCATGTGGATGTGGTAGGCGTCGAGGCAGACGCCGCATTCAGGGCTGACCGCGTCGGCCAGCGCCAGCGCCTGGGCGCCGCGATTGAACAGATAGGTCTCGAAGCGGTTGAGCGGTTCGACGGCAATCCTGACGCCGACCTTCTTGGCGTGGGTGAAGCACTCACGGGTCGCGTCGACAACCCACTTCCACTCCTCTTCCTCGGTGCCGTCCGGCACCACCTTGCCGACCGTCGCCGGGACCAATGTTATGATCTCGCCGTCCAGTTCGCTGACCATAGTCAGCACGTCCCTGACATATTGCACGGAGCGCTCACGCTGGCCCTGGTCCTTGGCGGCGAGGTTGCGTTCGCCCAGCATCAGGGTCACCGATCCCCAGCAGCGGATGCCATGCTCTTTCAACAGAGCCCGCGTTTCCGTGGTCTTGTACTGCTCGGGCTCGCCGGAAATCTCGATCGACTCATAGCCGAGTTTCTTGATGCGCTTGAGCGTCGTCTCCAACGGCTCCGCTCGCATCCAGTTGTGCGTCGAAAGATGCATGGCCTGTCCTTCCCAAATTCGTCCGTATGGTTCGCCTGCGACGTGCATCGCCAAAAGGGCGACGCAAGGCTCCTCCCCAAGGCATCCCCAGCCTTTTTCCCGTGAACTGGTTCGACCAATTGGGCCTGAAGTGAGGTCTACAGCAAATTGCCGTGGGCGGCAAGAAGCACGGGAACGTAACTTTCTGCGTGTATTATTTCTTTGATTACATTGGGATAAATTCGCTTCCAGCGCGAGTGCGTACGGCACTGGCGGACCGTGATGTGGCTTGACCAAATCTCCGCATTTGGTAATACCAGAATGGTGGCGCACGCAAAGCGCGCAATGTAGAAAGACCAAAGTGGCTGGCCCTGTTTCCAATCGGCGCTATGCTTGGTCGCGGGAAGAATGAGGAAGGATGCCGATGCCGACGACAATGAAGGGCCCTGGACTGTTCCTGGCGCAGTTCGCGGGCGATGCCTCGCCGTTCAATTCGCTGGGCTCGATCACAAAATGGGCGGCTGGCCTCGGCTACAAGGGCGTGCAGATCCCGACCTGGGACGCGCGCTTGTTCGACCTCAAGAAAGCGGCGTCTTCCAATGCCTATTGTGACGAGGTGAAGGGCATCTGCGCCGACGCCGGCGTCGAGATCACCGAGCTATCGACGCACCTGCAGGGGCAATTGGTGGCGGTACATCCGGCCTATGACGCTCAGTTCGACGGCTTTGCCCCGGCCTCGGTGCACAACAACCCCAAGGCGCGGCAACAGTGGGCGGTCGAACAGATGCAGTTCGCGGCCAAGGCGTCGCGCAACCTCGGGCTGAACGCTTCGGTGAGCTTCAGTGGCGCGCTGGCCTTCCCATACCTCTACCCCTGGCCACAGCGGCCGGCCGGATTGATCGAAGAGGCGTTCGCCGAACTCGGCAAGCGCTGGAAGCCCATCCTCGATGTCTATGAGGACAATGGAGTCGACGTCGGCTACGAGATCCATCCCGGCGAGGATGTGTTCGACGGTGCGACGTTCGAGATGTTCCTCGACGCAGTCGGCGGCCACAAGCGCTGCAACATCAATTACGATCCGTCGCACTTCCTGCTGCAGCAACTCGACTATCTCGAATTCATCGACATCTATCACGAGCGCATCAAGGCGTTCCACGTCAAGGACGCCGAGTTCAACCCGACCGGGCGGCAAGGCGTCTATTCCGGCTATCAGAGCTGGACCAACCGCGCCGGCCGCTTCCGCTCGCTCGGCGACGGGCAAGTGGATTTCGGCGGCATTTTTTCCAAGCTGACGCAATACAATTATGATTCCTGGGCGGTGCTGGAATGGGAGTGCTGCCTGAAGCACCCGGAAGACGGCGCGGCCGAAGGGGCACCCTTCATCCAGCACCACATCATCCGGGTGACGGAGAAGGCTTTCGACGATTTTGCCGGCGGCACCACCGACAAGAAGCTGCTGCGTGCCATGATGGGAATTTAACACGACTTTCCCTCCCCCTTGAGGGGAGGGTGGCCCGAAGGGCCGGGTGGGGTCGGTTCATGCCGAGCTCTGCCTCAACGACCCCACCCGATCCGCTATGCGGATCGACCTCCCCCCAAGGGAGAGGTCAAGTAACAGCGAGGGAGACAGAACAATGGTCGGCGCATCGAAGTCGGAAGCGGGAGGCGGCCCGATCCGCTACGGCATGGTCGGCGGCGGCCAGGGCGCCTTCATCGGCGCGGTGCACCGGATCGCGGCGCGCATGGACAATGATTTCGTGCTAGTCGCCGGTGCCCTGTCGTCCGATCCGGCGCGCGCCAAGGCCTCTGCCGCCGAGCTCGGGCTCGACCCTTCGCGCAGCTACGCGTCCTATGCCGAGATGGCCAAGGCCGAGGCCAAGCGCCCGGACGGCATCGAGGCGGTGGCCATCGTCACTCCCAATAATGTGCACGTGCCGGCGGCCAAGGCCTTCCTCGAGGCTGGCATCCACGTCATTTGCGACAAGCCGCTGGCGACCACGCTGGCCGAGGCGAAGAAGCTCGCGGCAGTGGTCGAGAAGACCGGCAAGGTGTTCGTGCT
This sequence comes from Mesorhizobium sp. M0152, assembly GCF_040322415.1. Taxonomy (NCBI): domain Bacteria; kingdom Pseudomonadati; phylum Pseudomonadota; class Alphaproteobacteria; order Hyphomicrobiales; family Phyllobacteriaceae; genus Mesorhizobium; species Mesorhizobium sp. M0152. Next base: position 64,630 of record NZ_JAMYTH010000031.1, on the reverse strand, counting down.
CACCCACAACTACACCGCATATCCGATGGTGCGGCAGGCGCGCGAGATGGTGGCCAAGGGGGTGCTTGGCGATATTCGCATCGTGCAGTCCGAATACCCGCAAGACTGGTTGACCGAAGACCTTGCCGCGACCGGCCAGAAGCAGGCGTCATGGCGTTCCGATCCCAAGCAGGCAGGTGCCGGCGGCGCGCTCGGCGACATCGGCACACATGCCTATAATCTGGCGCGTTTCGTTTGCGGGCTGGAACTCGATTCCCTGTCAGCCGATCTCGACGCCTTCGTGCCGGGCCGGCAGCTCGACGACAATGTCAATGTCATGCTGCGCTTCAAACCGGCCGGCAAGACGCACCCCGCCAAGGGCATGATCTGGGCGAGCCAGGTTGCGCCCGGCCATGAGAACGGGCTGAAGCTGCGCATCTACGGCTCGAAGGGCGGGCTGGAATGGGTGCAGGCTGATCCGAACTATCTCTGGTACACGCCGTTCGGCCAGCCGAAGCAGTTGATCACCCGCAACGGCGCCGGCGCGCTGCCGGTGGCGGGCCGTGTCAGCCGCGTACCGTCAGGACATCCCGAGGGCTATCTCGAAGGCTTTGCCAACATCTACCAGGAAGCCGCACGGGCGATCCGTGCGGCGCGCAAGAAGGGCGGCAAGCCGGCAAAGGATGTCGTCTTCCCGACGATCGCCGACGGCGTCGAGGGCATGGCATTCATCGAAGCCTGCGTGAAGTCATCGAAGAAGAATGGGGCTTGGACGAAGCTGTAGCGGGTCTGGCCAGCGGGGAATTCCCCCTCACCCGGATTGCCAGCCGCATTGCGAAGGGCAATTCGGGGTAATCCGACCTCTCCCCGAGAGGAGGAGGTGGCGCCGACGCTAAGTCTCTTCTCCCCTCGGGAGATGGTGGACGCGAAGCCGCCGGATGAGGGGGCATGGCGCGAAGCTGGCGGAACAGCCAGTGCGCCGTCAAAGAAAGGGGAGGGGCGTCGATGAAAATCGGCATGTGCATGTTCTTATGGACGACGGCGGTATCGAAGAAACACGAGCCGTTGCTGCGCGACATCAAGGCAACCGGTTTCGATGGCGTCGAGATACCGATCTTCGCCGGCACGCCCGACGACTATAGAAAACTCGGCGAACTGCTCGACCGCATCGGGCTGGAGCGAACCGCTGTGTCAGCCATGGGCGATCCGGCGATGAACCTGATCTCGGCCGATGGCGCGACGCGCAAGGCCGGCATCGAGTACATGAAATGGGCGATCGATTGCTCAGCTTCACTCGGCGCGAGAACGCTCAGCGGGCCGCTACATTCGACGCTCGGCGCCTTTTCCGGCACTGGGCCGACGGCCGCCGAGAAGAAGCGCTCGGTCGCCTCGCAGCGCGCCATCGGCGACCATGCCGGCAAGAGGAACATCACCATCGGGCTCGAGGCGCTGAACCGCTTCGAATGCTATCTCCTCAACACCATGGCCGACCTGTCGGAGCATATCGATGCCATCGACCGGCCGCACATCAAGGCGATGTACGACACCTTCCACGCCAATATCGAGGAGGCCGACCCGATCGGCGCCTATACGAAGCATCGGAGGAATATCGTGCATGTCCATATATCGGAGAATGATCGCGGCGTGCCGGGGCGCGGCAACATCCCGTGGAAAGAGACATTCTCGGCCATCCGCAAGAGCGGCTATGACGACTGGCTGACGATCGAGGCGTTTGGACGTTCGCTGAAGGATTTGGCGGCGGCGACCAAGGTGTGGCGCGATTTTTCCGAAAGCCCGGAAGCGGTTTATCGGGAGGGATATAAGCATATCAAGGATGGGTGGAGGAAGGCCGCTTAGGTGCCTTGGTCCGGCGATGACGCAAAGAAGACCCGCGTCGGCGACCCTTGGCGCAAGGCGAGACGATGATTGCGCCTGGTCCATTTTCCATTTGCGTTCGCGGCAGTTGCCAAGTGGTTCCCCCACTCCGTCTCGGCTTCGCCGAGCCACCTCTCCCCCCTCCGGAGGGAGAGGAAAGGGAGCCCAGTGGCTCGGGAGAGGAGGAAGCCTCGGCGTAGGAGGACAGGCATCGGCTAGGACGGCCTGGCCTTTCCTCTACCCCGTCGATCGGGGGAGAGGTGTCGAGCGCAACTCGACGGAGTGGGGGTCGACGATCCTTGGCGAGGCACTTTACGATGCCCGGGCTTATGCGTCACAAGGTCAACCCTGCTCAGCCTGCAACCTGTTGTAGTCATGAATCGTCTGGCTCAGCCGGCGGCGCAGGAAATTGGATATTTTATCGAAGGTGATGACGACGGCCAGCGTCAAGAGCACCATGTAAAAGACGTTGGCCCAGTTGGAATTGGTGCGCATCGCTTCCCACAGTTTCAGGCCAATGCCGCCGGCGCCGACGGCGCCGATAATGGTCGCGCCTCGAGTGTTGGATTCCCACTGATAGAGCGTCTGGCTGATGAACACCGGCACCACTTCCGGCAATACGCCGTAGCGCTGCACCAGAAGGCCGTTGGCGCCTGTCGACACAACACCCTCGCGCGGCTTATCGTCGATATTCTCCAGCGCCTCGGAATAGGTTTTGCCGAGTGTGCCGATCTCGGTGAAGAAGATCGCGGCACTGCCCGCCAATGGTCCCGGCCCGAAGGCCCGCGTGAAGAACAGCGCCCAGATCAGCATGTCGATGGAGCGCATGAAGTCGAAAAAGCGCTTGAGCAGCTGGTTGACCAGCCGGTTGGGCGTGATGTTGCGGGCTGCGAAGAAGGCGAGCGGGAAGGCGACGATGCCGCCGAGCGCAGTGCCGAGAAAGGCCATGACGATGGTCTGCAACAGCTTTGTCCAGACATCGCCATGCTGCCACTGGGCGTTGTTCCAGATGTTGTCGCCAGCCAGCGCCAGATTGGAGGTGCCCGGCTTCAGCTCCGGCCCCGATGTGATCAGCGACATCACTTCGCCGGCCGACTTGCCGAAGAAGGGCGAACGCGTATCGAAGACGAAATTCGCCCAGCCGAGAAAGCGCTTGCGTATCCTGACGCGGTCGGCGGCGACGCGGACCTCGCCGGCAAAGCCCATGTCGGCGACGACCTCATCCTCATGCACGGTGACCCAGTTGGGAACAGGTCCCGAGACCAGCGGCTTGCCGCTGCCCAGCGCCACCGGCACGCTCGTGCCAGCGGCGATGATCGTCGCTCGTGTCTTGTCGAAGGTGACCGACTTCGCCATGCCGTCGATCAGGACCGTCACCGAACCGTCGGCATTGGTCTTGACCCAGTCCGGGTCGGGATTGGGGCCGAGTACCGAAAAGCGGGGGTATTTGGCCGCTATCTCGGGCTCGTCGAGGCGGAAGATTGGCTGCACATCGTAACTGACCCACTGGGTCAGGAACAGCGGTAGCCGCTCCCAGTGCGATTCCCGCATCACCTGCGGCAGATTGAAAAACCAGAGCGCGTAGAGGAGGTAGACAAGGGTGCCACCGAGCAACAGCAGTGGCCCGAAACGCTTGTAGAACGGACGGTGGAACACTTGCGGGAAGCGCTCTTCGATCGACTGGATTTGATCGGCGGTCATGGTAGCCATTGGTGGCTTTCTCGGTTTGCCCTGTTCTTGTCCGAAAACTGGATTCCATTTTTCGAGATCATGGCCTAGGCGCTCATCACGAATGCCTGCTCGCCGACCAGCTTGCGGCGCAGCCATGCGGAGAACTGGTCGACGACGAAGATCGTCGTGAACAGGAGCAGCACCAGCGCTATCGTCTTGGCGCCGAAACCGCGCGAGATCGAGAGCTTCAGCTCCTCCCCGATGCCGCCGCCGCCGACCGCGCCCATGATCGTGGAAATGCGGACGTTTATCTCAACGCGCAGCAGCGTGTAGGACATGAAATTGGGCAGCACTTGCGGCAGGCCGGCGAAGCGAACCCGCTCGAACCAGTTGGCGCCGACCGCCCGCAGGCCTTCCTCTGCGCGCATGTCGATATTCTCGTTGATCTCGTAGAACAGCTTGCCCAGCGCGCCGATCGAATGCAGGCCGATGGCGATGATGGCAGCGATCGGGCCGATCGAGACAATTGCCGCGAACAGGCCGGCAATGACGATCTCGGGGAAGGCGCGCAGCAACTCCATGAAGCGCTTGACGACGAGCCGCAGCACCGGGTGCGGTGTCAGATTGCGCGCCGCGATGAAGGAAAAGGGCACGGCGAAGACGAAGCCAATGAAGGTCGAGACCAGCGCCACGTTGACCGTGGTCAGCATCAGCTCGAAATATTCGGGGATATAGAAACCGCCCCACACATAGACGCGGCCGAGCGGGAAGTTAAATTCCTGGGTGCCGGTGTCATGCGGCGAGACGACATCGAACATCGCCCGCCAGACATCGTTCCAGTCCTTGGGAACAAGCCAGCTCAGGAAATCCAGTATGTGCGGCAGCCGGTCGAAGAAATGCCCGGCATTGGCTTCGTCGGCGAACCACATGGTGCCGCAGAGCGCGACGAGCAGCAGGCCGACGCCGATGGCGGTGTAAAGCCGGCGCAAGGACGTCTGGCGACGCCAGGCGTCAGCCATCGAGTGGTGGGTGGCGTCGGAAGGGGCGGGAACGGAAAGGGTCATGATCGGACATGCAGAAAGGGCGGCGTTTTCTCGACGCCGCCCTTGCTGATTTTGCCGTTAGCCGCCGATGGCTGCCTTACGGGCTTCAACGATAACGTTGTAGAAGTCGGCCTTCACGGGGACATAGCCGGTAAAGTCACCACCTTCGACGCCTTCGAAGCAGGCCTTGTCCTTCTTGGGCAGGTCGGTGAAGAAGTTGGCAAGCTTGGCGGTCATGTCGTCGCCGAGCGCGGTGCGCACGACCAGCGGGCCGTTCGGGATCAGGCCCGAGCGCCAGACCTCGACGAAGTCGTTGGGGTCGACGGCGCCCTTGGCGACTTCCTTGTGGAAGGTGCCGGACGTGTAGCCATCCTTGAAGTCGCCGATGCCCGAGGAATCATCCACCGCCACGTCGACCTTGCCGTCACGCACGGCGAGCACATTGTTCTCGTGGCCGCCATTGAACTGGGTCGAAGCGAAGAAGGTCTCGTTCGAAGCGCCGGTGTCCTTCGGGATCTGGGTCAGCGGGATCAGATAGCCCGAAGTCGAATCCGGATCGGCGTAGCCGAGCTTCTTGCCCTTGGCCGACTTGATATCGGTGATGCCGGAGGACTTCAACGCCAGGCCGACAGAATAGTAGCCGGTTGCGCCGTCGGTCTGCTGGGTGGTGAGGATCGGAGTAACCGCCTTCGGGTCCTTGAGAACGACGCTGGCGTAGCCGGAAGCGCCGAGTTCGGCGAAATCGAGCGTACCGCCGAGCAGGCCCTGAATGACGCCGTCATAGTCTGCGGCCGGGAACAGTGAAACCTTCTCGAAGCCAAATTCGGCCTTCAGGTGATCGGCGAGGCACTGGTAGTTGCGCAGCCGGTCGGTCTCGTTCTCGCCGCCGAGAATACCGACGCGGAATTCCTTCATATCGGCGGCGTGGGCCATGCTGGTCGCCATGGCGAGCACCGAAGCGGCGCTGAAAACCATCTTCCTGAACATTTGATATTTCTCCTGTAGGTTCCGGCCCCGCGCCGGCAGCGTTCTGGTCTTGACAGGTGCCCTTGACGCGGGCGGACGATCCAGTGCGGCTCAGTATCCCGGGAATGCGGGTTCGAGCGGTCCGGCGGATGCTGCAATCTTTTGCTTTAGGGCAACGCTGGTGGAGGTGATGGCCTCCGATATCTCGCCGCCGTTGCTGTCGGCGCCATAGACGAGGCGAACCGCCTCGCGGTTAAGCTCCTCCGGCGGACCGTCGAAGACGACCTTGCCGGCAGCCATGCCGATAATGCGGTTGCAATAGGTACGGGCGGTGTCCAACGTGTGGAGGTTGGTGACCACGGTGATGCCTTCGCGCAGGTTGATGTCCTGCAGCGAATCCATCACCACCTTGGCGTTGAGCGGGTCGAGCGAAGCGATCGGCTCGTCGGCGAGGATAACCCGGGGCTGCTGCATCATGGCGCGGGCAATGGCGACGCGCTGTTGCTGGCCGCCCGACAGAGTGCCTGCGGGTTGAAGCGCCGTGGGGGCGATGTCCAACCGCTCGAGTGCTGCGACCGCCTCGGCGCACTCGGCGCGGGAGAACATGCCGAACAGGTTGGTGACGGTCGAACGATGGTTCAGCTTGCCGAGCAGCACATTGGTCAATACGTCGAGGCGCGGCACCAGGTTGAATTGCTGGAAAATCATGGCGCAGTCGCGCTGCCAGCGCCTGAGCGGCGAACCGCGCAATTGCGAGACCTCGGCGCCGTCAAAAAAAATCGACCCATGGCTGGGATCGATGAGACGGTTGATCATGCGCAAAAGGGTCGACTTGCCGGCGCCCGAACGGCCGATGACGCTGACCATCTGACCTCGCGGGATCGAGATGCTGACATCGCTGACGGCGGTGTTCTTGCCAAATCGTCGGGTGACGCCGCGGATTTCGAGCGTGGCAGAGGTTGCTGGCATGGGCAGGTTCCAGTGCGGCCATGTTGATCGTCAGGCTCTCGCCTAACCCAGCCACATGAACCTGCCGTGTCGCGGTGATGTCAGTTTTGTTACGCTCCACAGGCAAGGGGTTTACGGCCGCTCAGGACCAGTAGTTCCTCGAAGTGTTCCATGTCCCTGAAGCTACAGAAGGCCGGAGGCCTGATTTCGATCACCGGTGCCTGTCGCGCGAAAAGCGCGAGGCAGTCATCGAACAAGGCCTGCCATGCTGCCGCCCTGTCGTCCGCAAGACGCTGGATCTGATAGGCGAAGGTGACGTGGAAAGCATAGCTGTCATGGTCGGGGTGCCGGTATCCAAACGGCACCGACAAGGCATCGCGCCATTCACGCATGATGCGCGCATCGTTGTCTGTCGCGCCGGCAACGGCAAGGCCGGTCGGCGTGACCTCGACCACCTTGATCTGGAATGCGCCAATATCCTGAAAACCCTTCAGCCGTTCCAGGTAGAGGCGAGTCATCGCGTCGATGCTGGTGTCGAGCGGCACGTCCTGCGGCCAGTAGGGCAGCCGGCGGCGATATTCGATGACGCCCTGGAACAATGTCATATGCAGGCTGGAGACAGGCGTGAAAGCCAGCCGGTCGGCATCGGGCATCGCCAGCATCCGCTCGCGCACGGCAAGCACCACGGCCTCGGATGGCGAACCGCTGACAAGGCGGCTGACGACCGTATTGCCGGGCTCGATCAGGAAATTGCCTGATGTGTCGTAGCGGGTGCCGAGGTGAACCGGAGTGGTTGGATTGGCGCCGGCGAAGAATCCGGCGAGCGAGGGTTTGATGGAAGCAGGCATTGCGATCTCCAGGGAAAGGCCGCGTCCTGCCTTGCCGATGTGTCAGCCCTATGAAATGCGCCTGTCCATGACGATGATGTGATGGCCTATCTGATTTTGTTCGGACGGAAAACCGGTTCCAACGTCTCCTGAAATTGCTCTATCCGCCGTATTTTTCCAGAAAAGCCTCAGCCTCAAGCTGGCGGAAATCGTCGAGCGCGGCGCGTAGCCTTGCATGGTTCCAGTCCCACCAAGCGAGCGCTTGGTAGCGCTCGGCGGTGCGGCGGTCGAAGCGCTCGCGGATCGGCTTTGCCGGAACGCCTGCGACGATGGTGTAGGGCGCGACATCCTTTGAGACAACCGCGCCGGCGCCGACCGCCGCGCCATCGCCGACGGTGACGCCGGGCAGAATGGTCGAGCCATGACCGAGCCAGGTATCGTGGCCAATGGTGACGCGCCGGGCGCGGCGCTGGGCGAAGAACTCGCTCTCGTGCTCGGCGTCGTCCCAATAGTCGGAAGCGCGATAGGTGAAATGATGCAGCGTCGGCCGCCAGGTCGGGTGATTGGTGGCGTTGATGCGCACGCTTGCCGCGATGTTGGAAAACTTGCCGATCGTCGCACACCAGACGGCGCAATCCTGCATCAGGTAGGAATAATCGCCGAGTTCGCTTTCCGAAACCCGGCTGCGGTCGGCGATCTCGGTCCAGCGTCCGAGCGTCGAGCTATGTACCTCCGCCGTGGGATGGACCAGCGGCGTCTCCGATAATTTCCTGGTCATGCGGCGAGTTTTCCCGGCGCGAATGCGGTGACGTCGATGATGCGGTCGGCAACAGCCTCGCGCACGTCGTGGTCGTGGAAGATACCGAGCAGGGCGACACCAGCCGCTTTCTTGGCGGCAATGAGTTCGATCACCACGTCGCGGTTCCTGGCATCGAGCGAGGCGGTCGGTTCGTCGAGCAGCAGGATCGGGTGCTCGGTGATGAAGCCGCGCGCGATGTTGACGCGCTGCTGCTCGCCGCCGGAAAACGTCGCCGGCGGCAGTGCCCAGAGTTTCTCCGGCAGATTGAGCTGCGCCAGCAAGGCGCGTGCTTTTTCTCGTGCAATCTCGCGGTCTTCGCCGCGCTCGACCAGTGGTTCGGCGACGACATCCAGCGCCGAGACGCGCGGCACGGTGCGCAGGAACTGGCTGACATAACCGATGGTCTGGCGGCGAATGGCAAGCACGGTGCGCGGGCTGGCGGTGGCGAGATCGACCAGCCCGTCATCGTGGGTGACGATGATCTGGCCTTCGTCGACGGCGTAGTTGCCGTACAGCATCTTCAGGATCGAACTCTTGCCGGCACCGGACGGGCCGCCAAGCACGGTGCATTCGCCAGCCCTGATCGAAAACGAGACACCAGCGACGACAGGCAATTTGATGCCGTCGCGCAGATGCATGGTGAAGCTCTTGGCGACATCGGAGACAACAAGGGGCGTGGCCATTAGAAGGTCCTCCAAGGGTCGTTCGCTGGCGGGACAGCGCCCCCCTCTGCCTTGCCAGGCATCTCCCCCTCAAGGGGGGAGATTGGCTGTCGCATGCGGTTTCGCCAACCCGCGGCGTTGTGAAATAGGCGGCACATGGAAGCTGCCAATCTCCCCTCTTGAGGGGGAGATGGCCGGCAGGCCAGAGGGGGGTACGCCGGAACAAGCATCTTCAAACCTGTAGAATTGAGGAAACAAGCAGCTGTGTGTAAGGCGCGCGCGGATCGTCGAGCACGCGGTCGGTGAGGCCGCTTTCCACGACACGGCCGTCCTTCATCACCATCATGCGCTGCGACAGAAGTCGTGCCACTGCGAGGTCGTGGGTGACGACGATTGCGGCAAGGCCGAGATCGGTGACCAACCCGCGCAGCAGATCGAGCAGGCGTGCCTGCACCGAGACGTCGAGGCCGCCTGTCGGCTCGTCCATGAACACCAGTCGTGGCCCAGTGACGAGATTGCGGGCGATCTGCAGGCGCTGGCGCATGCCGCCGGAAAAGGCACGCGGCTCGTCGTCGATGCGGTCCTCGTCGATCTCGACGCGCGACAGCCAGTCGACGGCCGTGGCGCGGATCTTGCCGTAGTGGCGGTCGCCGACCGCCATCAGCCGCTCGCCGACATTGGCGCCGGCCGACACCGTCATGCGCAGCCCGTCGGCCGGATTCTGGTGGACAAAGCCCCAGTCGGTGCGCATCAGGAAGCGGCGCTCGGCCTCGCTCATGCGGTAGAGCTCGCGGAACTGGCCGTCGCGCATGCGGTAGCTGGCGGTGCCGGAACTGGGCAGCAGACGCGTCGACAGGCAGTTGAGCAGCGTCGTCTTGCCGGAGCCGGACTCGCCGACGACCGCCAGGACTTCGCCCGGCCACAGATCGAAGGAGACGTTGTCGCAGCCGACGCGCGAGCCGTAGAATTTGGATAGCGCCGAGACGCGCAGCAGCGGTTCGTCGGTCATTGCGACGGCTCCATTGTTTCTGGGGCGAGGTGGCCTCGATGGCCGTCCGCCTGCCGTTTCTCGCAATAATCGGTGTCGGAGCAGACGAACATGTGGCCGCCATGGTCGTCGAGGATGACCTCGTCGAGATAGACATTCGCGGCCGCGCACAGCGCGCAGGGCTGGTCGAAGGTCTGCACCTCGAACGGATGATCCTCGAAATCGAGGCTGACGACGTCGGTGAAGGGGGGCACCGCGTAGATGCGCTTTTCGCGACCGGCGCCGAACAACTGCAGCGCCGGCGAGCGATGCATCTTGGGATTGTCGAATTTCGGCGTCGGCGACGGGTCCATCACATAGCGACCCTCGACCTTCACCGGATAGGCATAGGTGGTGGCGATGCGGCCGTGCTTGGCGATGTCCTCGTAGAGCTTGACATGCATGAGGCCGTATTCCTCCAGCGCATGCATCTTGCGCGTTTCGGTCTCGCGCGGCTCGAGGAAGCGCAGGGGCTCGGGAATCGGCACCTGATAGACCAGCACCTGGCCCGCCGCCAGCGGATGTTCGGGGATGCGGTGGCGGGTCTGGATGATGCTGGCGCTGGCTGTATCTGTTGTCACCGCGACATTGGCGACCTTCTTGAAGAAGGCGCGGATCGAGACGGCATTGGTGGTGTCGTCGGCGCCCTGATCGATGACCTTCAGCACATCGTCGGGCCCGATGATCGAAGCGGTGACCTGGACGCCGCCGGTGCCCCAGCCATAGGGCATCGGCATCTCGCGCGAAGCGAACGGCACCTGATAGCCGGGAATGGCGATGCCCTTGAGGATCGCCCGGCGGATCATCCGCTTGGTCTGCTCGTCGAGGTAGGCGAAGTTGTAGGTGGCGATGTCGGTCGGTTGCACGGTCATTCCGCTGCCTCCCTCTTCTCTTCGACGTTCTCAGGATTTTCGCGGGCGTCGTATTCAGCACGCATGCGGCGCACGAGGTCGAGTTCGGCCTGGAAGTCGACGTAGTGCGGCAGCTTCAAATGTTCGACGAAGCCGGTCGCCTGGACATTGTCGGAATGCGAGATGACGAATTCTTCGTCCTGCGCGGCGGCGACAACATCCTCGCCCAACTCGTTGGCGCGCAGCGCCCGGTCGCAGAGCGCCATCGCCATCGCCTTGCGCTCGCTCTGTCCGAAGACCAGTCCGTAGCCGCGGGTGAACTGCGGGGGTGCCTTGGCCGAGCCCTTGAACTGGTTGACCATCTGGCACTCGGTGACGCGGACTGTGCCGAGCGGCACCGCGAAAGGAAGTTCCGGCACATCGAGCTCCAGCTCGACCTCGCCGATGCGGATCTCGCCGACGAACGGATGGTTGCGGGCATAGCCGCGCTGCGTGGAATAGCCGAGCGCCAGCAGGAAACCCTCATCGCCGCGTGACAGCGCCTGCAGCCGGATATCGCGCGCCATCGGGAATTCCAGCGGCTCGCGAGTGATGTCGCCGGGAACGTGGTCTTGTGGCATGTCGCCATCGGGTTCGATCAGGCCTTCTCGGGCCAGGATCGCCGAGACGCGCGGCATGGCCTCCGCTTCGGTTTCGCGCAGCAGCGGCTCGGCAACGTCGCCGCCGGCGGCAAGCTCGGGATCGAGCAGCCGGTGCGTGTAATCGAACGTCGGACCGAGCAACTGGCCGCCGGGCAGGTCCTTATAGGTCGCCGACACCCGCCGCTCGACTTGCATCGAACCAGTGTCGATCGGGATGGTGTAGCCGAAGCGCGGCAGCGTGGTGCGATAGGCGCGCACCAGGAAGATCGCCTCGATCATGTCGCCGCGCGCCTGGACGATGGCGAGTGCGGCCAGTTCCCGGTCGTAGAGCGAGCCCTCGCTCATCACCCGGTCGACGCCAAGCGCCAATTGCTCGACGATCTGGTCGAGACGAAGGGCCGGCACCGAACGATCACCGCGCCGGCGGTCGGCGAGCAGGCTGTGGGCGTTGGCTATTGCGGCTTCGCCGCCTTTTACCGCGACATACATCTTACGCCTCCATCGTCGTGATGCGCGTCGTGCGCGGCAGGCAGGCTATGCCTTCTGATGTGGCGAGGATGATGTCGACGCCGCGCGGAAAACGCTTGATATTCTGCTTCCACTGCTCGACGAAATGACGCGGCATGCGCGCCGGCGCGATCGTGGCCCTGGTTTCAATGCCGGGGCCCTCGAGCAGAAGGAGAGCGCCCGAAACGAGATCGCTGACTTGCAGGATCAAGGTCGTCGAGCGGTCGGGATAGTCCTGGGTGCCTTGTGAAAAGCCGTCGAGCGCCATCATCTCGGCCGGAGCCGCGACGAAGGCGAAATGCGCATCGGCCGGCGTGTTGGCCAAGGGCGCACCGGTATGGAAACCAATCCAGGATTTGATCGCGGCGCAAGCCTGCAAAGACGGGTCCAGCCAAAGCGGCGTGTCGTTGTCGCACAGCGCCAACGCGATCGCGCCCGCGGTTGCGGAGAGCGGCGCCGGCGGGCGGGCGAAGGCCGGCAGGGGCTGCTCTGTGCCCGGCCGCGCCATCGCGTTCATGACGGCACGGAACACGCTCTGGGCGTTGAAGACCGGATCGGCGAAACCGCCCTCGATCGATTGTGCTGCGATGTCCATCAGTCTTCTCCGCGAACCATGGTGAAGAAATCCACCTTCGTTGCCGCCGTCTCGGCGCGGCGGCTTTCACGTGCGGCAGTCAGAGCCGACCGCAGAGGTGCGATAAGCCTGGTCTCGACCTCGTTGCGGTGGGCCGGGTCCTGCCACAGCGCGTCGGCGATTGCCGCCAGCCTTGCCTTCTGCTTGTCGCGGCCGAGCGCATAGCAATGGCCGACCTGTCCGGATGGCAGCCTGACCGTGGCGCGGGTAACCGTTGCCTCGCCGACATTGAACGGCGCACCGCCGCCACCGATGCGGCCGCGCATCGTGACCAGGCCGGTCTCCGGACCGCGCAGCAGCTCGGCTTCCGATGGCAGGTCGGATTGGTTCCAGAGCCGAACGATATCGTCGCGGCTGGACTGTGCCAGCGTTGCCATGGCGGCCTTGCGCTCGGCTTGGTCGCGGGCTTCCTGTCCTCGCATCAGCAATGGGTCCTTTTTGGCAGATTTGTCTATTGATATAGACGACTATACAAATTATACATATTACCTAACGCGAGTCCATGACGGATGGATGACAAGCGGTAGAAGGCGGGGCAATTCATGGCTGTAACGGCTGATAGCATCGAGCGCCGCAGCGGCGTCTCGTTGTGGCGGCAGATTGCCGACAAGATCCTGCACGCCATCGCCAGCGGCGATTTCGCAGAGAATGAGGCGCTGCCGCCGGAGGTGGCGCTGGCCGAGCGTTACGGCGTCAATCGCCACACTGTGCGCAGCGCCATATCGGCCCTTGTGCAGGAAGGCATACTGCGAGCCGAACAGGGACGCGGCACCTTCGTGCTGTCGCGAAAACGGCTGTCCTATCCAATCGGAGCGCGCACGCGCTTTTCCACGGGCCTGCAAGGGCAGGCGTCGGAGCGGCACATCGTGCTGCTCGCTTCCTCGGTCGAGCAGGCCAGCCAGCGTGTCGCGAAGGGCCTTGGGCTTGCCAAGGGAGCCGAGGTGATCCGGCTGGAAACACGCGGCGAGGCCGATGGGCGCCCGGTGTCGCGCGCCGCTGCCTGGTTCGATGCGAGCCGCTTTGCCGGCATTGATGCGGCGATGGCTGAGACGGGTTCGATCACCGCATCGCTGGCGCGTTTCGGCATAGACGATTATCTCAGGCAATCGACCGTGCTGTCGGCGCGCCATGCCGATGCGGCCGATCTCGCCGACCTTGAGCTGCAGCCCGGCGCCATCGTGCTGGTCACGGTCGCCGTCAACATCACGCCCGACGGCCAACCGATCCAGTTTTCCGAGTCGCGATTCCCGGCCGAGCGGATCGAGCTGAAACTGTCGGCGTTGTAGGGAGTGCCGGCCTATATGAGGCCGTGATCTATCTGACTCACGCGGATATCAGACCAGCTCGGTCGCGCTCACTTGTCAGCGGCTTGGCGTTTGAGGACCGCCTTCCCCCACTCCGTCTCGGCTTCGCCGAGCCACCTCTCCCCCCTCCGGAGGGAGAGGAAGGGCGCCCGCTGGCGGCGGGAGAAGGAGGGAGTCTGGTTGAGGAGCGTTAGCTGCAATGGGCTCGCACCGCTTCCTCTACCCCGTCGATCGGGGGAGAGGTGGTTCGGCGAAGCCGAGACGGAGTGGGGGTCGACCTGCGCGGGGCGTCGTCAATTCGGGCCGGTTCACCGCCTGCCATATTATGATCCTACCTCGATGACGGCCTTGATCAGGCCGGATTTCTCGTGCGCCCAGCGGGCGAGGTCGCGCGGCGTGCCGGCTAAAGTGGTGCGGTGGGTGACGAGCTTGGCCAATGGCACGGTGCCGTTGCGGATCGATGCGGCGACATGGTCGAAATCGGCACGCAATGCATTGCGGCTGCCGATCAATGTCATTTCGCGCTTGTGGAATTCCGGATCGGAAAAGACGATGTCGTCCTTGACGACGCTGACCAGCACCAGAGCTCCGCCATGCGCTACATGGGCGAAGGCCGATTGCACCGAGGCGGTGTTGCCGGTGGCATCAAAGACGACATCGAAGCCTTCGCCGCCGGTCGCCTGCTTCACCAGGTCCGGCACCGCGCCGCGCGAACCGTCGAGGGTCTGGAAGCCGAGTTCATTCGCCGCGAAGCCAAGTCTTTCGCTGCTCATGTCGAGTAGCGTCACATCGAGCCCGGCGATGCTGGCGAAGATGGCGGTGCCCAGCCCGATCGGGCCGGCGCCGATTACCAGCGTGCGTGCACCGGGATCGGCGCGGGAGCGTCGCACCGCATGTGCGCCGATGGCCAGGAATTCGACGGCTGCGGCATCAGCCAGCGACAGGCCGTTGGCTGGATAGAGGTTTTGTTCCGGGACAAGGATCTGTTCGCACATGGCGCCGTCGCGATGCACGCCGAGCACTTCGATCCGGACGCAGCAATTTGGCTTGCCGTGCCGGCAGGCGATGCACTTGCCGCAGGAGAGATAGGGGTTGATGATCACCGGCTCGCCAACGGCAAGCTCAACCCCTTCACCGGTTTCGACGATCGTCCCCGACACTTCATGGCCCATGATGCGGGGATAGGCGAGGAACGGGTGCTTGCCCTCGAATATATGATAGTCGGTGCCGCAGATGCCGACATGACTGACCGCCACCAGTGCCCAACCGGCAGGCGGTGCGCCCGGTGCCAGACGATCTTCCAGGACAAGGTCGCCGGGCGAACGGCAGACGACAGCTTTCATGTTTCAATCCAGTCTGTTCAAGGCACCGCCGGCCCTGAAAACGGCAAGGGCCGGCGGTTGATTGGGCTAGGCGATCTACTTGCCGCCGCGGCGGCGCAGGCCGTCGAAATAGACGATGACGATGATCAGCACGCCGGTGATGATGCGCTGCCAGAACGCATTGACGTTCAAAAGGTTGGCGCCGTTGTTGATGGTGGCGAGGATGAAAGCGCCGAGCAGCGGCCCGTGCACAGAACCGACCGCGCCGAACAGCGAGGTGCCGCCGATGACCGATGAGGCGATCGCCTGCAATTCCCATCCCTCGGCCTGGGTCGGATTGCCGATGCCGATGCGCGACGCCAGAAGCACGCCGACGAATGCCGCGCAGAGACCAGACAGCGTGTAGGCCATGTAGATGGTGCGCTGGACATTGACGCCGGACAGGCGTGAGGCCTCGGCGTTGGAGCCGACCGAGAAGAGATAACGGCCCCACCGGCTGTGATGGAGAAAGACATAGGCCGGAATGCCGACCAGGATCACCATCCAGAACAAGTTTGGGACGCCGAGGGAAGAGTTGCGGGAGAATTCCTGGAAGGCATCGTTGTTGATCGAGATCGAATTGCCGTTGGTCATCAAAAGGCCGATGCCGCGCAACGACGTCAGCGTCGCCAGCGTGATGATGAAGGGCGGCAGCCCCATCTTGACGATGCCGAAGCCATGGAACAGGCCGATGGCGACGCCGACCAGCAAGGTGATCAGGATGGCGAGGAAGACCGGCACGCCAGCATTGATCAGCATCGCCGCGATGACGGTGGCGAAGCCGACCACGGCGCCGACGGAAAGATCGATGCCGCCGGTGATAATGACGAAGGTCTGGCCGACCGCCAGGATCGCGATCATCGAGCCCTGGCGCAGCAGGTTCGAGATGTTGTTGGCCGAGGCGAAGCTCGACGTGGCCAGCGACAGGATGATCCACAGCAGCACCAGCAGCGCCAGCAGAGTCAGCCCGAACAGGGCGTTGTAGTTGCGCTTGGGCTTTTCGGCGGGGATCGCCTCGGTGCTCATGTCTTTCCTCCCAGCTTTTCTTGTTTCTCGGCGAGCGCCTGCGTGAGAATTTCCTCGTGATCGGCGGTGCGGAACCCGTGCGTGGCCACCAGCTTGCCGCGGCGGAACACGTGCAGCGTGTCGGCCAGTTCATAGACCTCGGGCAGATAGGACGAGATCAGGATGATGCCGGCGCCCTTAGACAGCAGTGCGCCGAACAGGCGATAGATCTCGGCCTTGGTGCCGACGTCGACGCCGACCGTCGGTTCGTCGAAGATGAACAGCTTGGCGCCATGCGCCAGCCATTTGCCGATAACGATCTTCTGCTGGTTGCCGCCGGACAGGCTGGACGCCAGCGCATTGCGCGTCGGGGTCTTGATCCTGAGATCGGCGATCTGGCGGTCGGCCTGGCTCTTCTCCTGCGCGCTGGAGATCAGCAGATTGTTCGAGATGCGCTTGTAGATCGGCAGATTGAGATTGAGGCCGACCGGCAGATTGAGGCACAGGCCCTGGTCGCGGCGGCTTTCCGGCGCCAGTGCCATGCCAAGCTTGATCGCGTCATGCTCGGAATTGATCTGGACTTCCTTGCCTTCCCACAGCACCTGGCCGGCCGATTTGCGATGGCGGCCGTAGAGCGTGGTGACGAATTCGCTGCGGCCGGCGCCGATCAGGCCGTAGAGCCCGACGATCTCGCCGGCGCGGACCGTCATCGACACATTTTCGAAGCCTTTGCCGGAGAGGTTCTTCGCCTCGACGATCGCTGCGCCCGGCGTGAAGTGCTCCTTGTGATAGACCTGCTCGATCGAGCGGTTGATCATCATCTTGACCAGTTCGGCGTCGTCGGTCTCGCTGATGTTTCTGGTGCCGACCAGCGTGCCGTCGCGCAGCACCGAGACACGGTCGGCAAGCTCGAAGACTTCCTCCATGCGGTGGCTGATGTAGATGATCGTCACGCCCTCGGCCTTCAGCCGGCGGATCAGGGTGAAGAGCTGGTCGGCTTCCTTGCGGGTGAGATAAGCGGTCGGCTCGTCGAAGATCAGGAATTTGGTGCCGCGCACGGTAGCGCGGGCCGCGGCGATCAGCTGCTGCTGGCCGATGGTGAGGTCGCCGAGCATGACATGCGCCGGCAGGTCGAAGCCGAGGTCGTCGATGATCTTCTGCGCTTCCTTGACCATGGCGCGCTGCTGCACGATGCCAAAGCGGGAGTTCTCCTCGCCAAGGAACATGTTGGCGGCGACGGTCAGGTGACGGCAGAGCACGACCTCCTGGTGAACGGCATTTATGCCGAGCGCCATCGCTTCGTACGGGGTCGCCAGCGCCGCCGGCTTGCCTTCCCAGACGACCTCTCCGGAGGTGCGCGGCATGACGCCGGTCAGAAGCTTGATCAGGGTGGACTTGCCGGCGCCGTTCTCGCCGACGATGGCGTGGATTTCAGCCGCCTTGAAGGCGAGGTTCACCGGTTTCAGCGCATGGGTGCCCGGGTACTTCTTCTCGAGGCCGCGCAGTTCGAGGATCGTCCTGCCGGGTTCCAGCACGGGGGCAGGATGCAGGTCTTGCGCCGTCGATGTCATGACAATCCTCCCAGATTGGCCTCGCTCCAGATTGGCCTCGCTATGTCGCACACGGCGAGGCTCTGACATACCCGCCGGGTCGGCCTGGCTCAGGCTGGTGAGTTTCCGGGGCAGCGAGGCCCCGGAAACAATGCGGATGCGCAATACTCAATTGAGCTTCGGATTGAGCAGCGCGTCGATCTTCGGATCCTTCATGTTGGCCTTGGTCACCAGATTGGCGCCGGTGTCGACATTGGCCTCGACCTTTTCGCCCTTCGAGGCGGCGAGCGCGGTCTTGATGCCGTCATAGCCCATCCGGTACGGATCCTGGACGACGAGGCCGGAAATGACGCCGTCATTGAGGAACTTGATCAGCTTCTCGTCGCTGTCGAAGCCGATCAGACCAACCTTGCCGGCAAGGCTGTTCTCGGCGATCGCCTGGCCGACGCCCTGCGCCATGATCAGGTTGGAGGCGAAGATGCCTTTCAGGTCCGGATTGGCGGTGATCAGGTCGGTTGCAATGTTGAGGCCGGTCGTGGCCTGACCGTCGGCGTATTTGTCGGCAACCAGTTCGAGACCGGGATATTTGGCCTTGAGCTGTTCCTTGAATCCCTGAGCGCGCTGCTCGAGCGAGCCGGCGCCGGGGAGTGCGGTGATCAAGGCAACCTTGCCTTCGACCTTGCCGCCATTGGCGGCACCAATGGCCGCCGCAAGTCCGTCAGCGGCGACGCGGCCACCCTGGATGTTGTCGGTGGTCAGGAACGAGGTGAAGGCCTTGGAGTCGGCGCCGGAGTCGATGCCGATGATCTTGACCTTGGCTGCCGCTTCATCGATCGGCTTGCCAAGCGCCTTGAACTCCGTCGGCGAGATGACGACGGCGGCCGGGTTGCCGGCGACGGCGTTCTCGAGGATCGAGATCTGGCCATTGACGTCGGTCTCTGCCTGGGCGCCGAGTTCCGGCACATTGACGCTGAGATCCTTGCCGGCCTTGCGAGCGCCGGCCAAAACGATCTGCCAATAGAAGGACGTGGTGTCCTTGACGATGATCGGAATGGTCACGTCCGCCGCCGAAACCGGCGCCGAATGCATGACGCCGGCGAGCATCGAAGCTGCCGCCAGCGCCATGACTGCGCGACGGTTGAGAATGCTGGTCACGAATTTCATAGGATTCCTCCCTAAGTCGCCCGGTGAAGGTTACTGAAGCTCCGTTCGGATAGGCGCGGCCCAAACAGAACTTTATCAATAAAAAACATTTACGCTGTTTTGATAGTGCATCGATCTGGTCGATGCAAGCGGTGTTTCGCGCCAGTCTTCTCCAAGGTCTGACCAAGACACATACACCGCGCTCCTCCTCGATGCAGTCCAACGCTCCCGTTCCATTCCGCGAAGCATATGGAATATTAATTCCAAGCGATCGTCAATATGGAATGTTCATTCTTTTCTGGGTCGTGCGATTGTAAAGCGTGGATTGCGATCCCGCGCCTTGCGGCCGGGTACCTACCTTACGCCAGTTCCTGCACCACCGTGTAGGGACGATATCTGGCATATTCCGTCTCCGGCACGTCGACGTCGAGCAGTTCAAGATTGCGTGTCAGGTTTGCCAGCTTAGCGGTGCCGGTCAGCACGGTGGCGACCGACGGCTCATGCAGAGGAAACTGGAACGCGGCCGCTGCCAACGGGTAACCGCCTTCACCGGCGATCTTCTCCATGGCACCGACACGGTCGAGCACATCACGGCTGGCGGGCTGGTAGTCGAAATGCGCGCCTTGCACCGGTCCGGTCGCCAATATGCCGGAGTTGAACACGCCGCCGATAACCAGCGACGTCTTTTGTGCCCGGCACAGCGGCAGCAGTTCGGCTTCCGCGCTACGGTCGAGCAAGGAATAGCGGCTGGCGAGAAGAATGCAGTCGAGCGGTGCGCGGCGCATCACGTCGAGACAGATCTGCACTTCGTTGACACCGAGTCCATAGGCGGAAATCGTGCCGGAACGCTTCAGTTCCTCGAGCGCCTTGAGGCCGCCATCCATCAGCTGGCGAAAGTGCAGCTTGGTCTTCTCGGCGCCATGCGTGTAGACGCCGATGTCGTGGACGAACAGGATGTCGATCTTATTCAGGCCGAGTCTTGCATAACTGAAATCGACCGACCGCATGATGCCGTCGTAGGAATAGTCGTAGTCTAGCGCGAAGGGCAGCGGATCGACATAGGAATGATCGGGAACCTGGTCCTCCGGCACCGGGCGGAACAGCCGGCCGACCTTGGTGGACAGCACGTAGGAATCGCGCGGCTTGTAGCGCAGGAAGTCGCCGAAGCGGCGCTCGGACAGGCCGAATCCGTAGAAGGGCGCGGTGTCGAAGTAGCGCAGGCCGGCTTCCCAGGCGCCTTGCAGCGTCTCCATAGCCGCCTCGCGCGAGCAGGCGCGATACAATCCGCCGATCGCGGCGCCGCCGAAGCTGACTTCGGTGACCTCCAGCGCTGTCTGGCCGATGCGGCGCTTTCTCATGCAAACCTCCCCGTTGCCCGCCACTATGTGGCGCGGCCGTCTAGCAGATATCAGCCAAATCTACAGCGTTGCGCCCAGATGCCAGGGGACGAACTCATTGTCGCCGTAGCCGAAATCCTCGCTCTTGGTCTTGCGGCCGGAGGCCGTTTCGACGATCAGTTCGAAGATCTCGCGGCCCATGCCGGCGATGGTCTTTTCACCCGAGGCGATGACGCCGCAATTGACGTCCATGTCCTCTTCCATCTGGTGATACATGGTCGAATTGGTAGCGACCTTGATCGACGGCGTCGGGCGGCAGCCGAAGCAGGAGCCGCGGCCGGTGGTGAAGACGATGACGTTGGCGCCGCCGGCGACCTGGCCGGTGGCCGAGACCGGGTCGTAGCCGGGCGTGTCCATGAACACCAGGCCGCTGCCGGTGACCTTTTCGGCATAGCCGAACACGCCGTTCAGCGGCGTCTGGCCGCCCTTGGCCACCGCACCCAGCGACTTTTCCAGGATGGTGGTGAGGCCGCCGCGCTTGTTGCCGGGCGAAGGGTTGTTGTCGATCGAGGCGCCGTGCTTGGCGACGTGGTCTTCCCACCACTTCACGAAACCGTCGAGCTTCTGCGCGATCTCCGGCGTCGCCGCGCGATAGGCAAGCAGATGCTCGGCGCCGTAGATCTCCGTCGTCTCGGAGAGAATGCCGACGCCGCCGACGCCGGCCAGGATGTCGACGGCAGCACCGAGCGCCGGATTGGCCGTAATGCCCGACATGCCGTCCGAGCCGCCGCATTGCAGGCCGACGACGATCTCGCTGACCGGGATCGGCTCGCGCTTCAATTGCCCGACTTCCTCGGCGATCTCGGCCAGCACGCCGAGCGCTTTTTCGACCGATTTGCGCGAGCCCCCGGCATCCTGGATGTTGAAGTGGCGTTTTCCCGCGGCCGCGCCCTTCTGGCCGTAAAGCGTGAGCTGGTTGACTTCGCAGCCCAGCCCGACCATCAGCACGCCGCCGAAATTTGGATGGCGGGCGTAACCGGCCAACGTGCGGTGCAGCACCATCATGCCGTCGCCGGTACCGCTCATGCCGCAGCCCTGGCCGTGGACGATCGGGACAAAGCCGTCAATGCCGGGATATTTCGGCAGCAGCGTGCGGTTGGCCGCGTCGGCGATGCTGTGGCAGACGGTGGCCGAGCAATTGACGCTGGCGATGATGCCGACGAAGTTGCGCGTGCCGGCGCGACCGTCGGCGCGGCGATAGCCCATGAAGGTCCGCGCGCGGTCCGCTTCGGTCGCGTGCTCGGCCTCGCTCGGCGGCACCACCGGCAAACGGCCTGCCTCGAAAACCAGATTGTGCGAATGGACATGTTCGCCCGGCGCGATGTCTTGCGTGGCACGGCCGATCGCCTGAGCGTATTTGACCACGGCGGAACCGGCGGGAATGGGCTTGATCGCCACCTTATGGCCGGGCTCGATAACCGCCGTTGCCAGCGCACCGCCCGGCAGTGCGGTGCCGATCTCGATGCGGCCGTTGGCGACGGCGACATTGTCGGCGGGGGACAGGAGAATGACGTTCGAGGGGTTCACGGGCGGTTTCCTGGGTGATCCTGGGATGCGCGGACGGATTGACACACGCTTGTTAAGAGATAATGTCTTTTATCGTGAAAAAACATTTTTGCGTCAATTGTTTTTTCGCGGCAGTTCCGCATGCCTTCGGATGGGTGAATGCTTAAGGCGCTGAGCCAAACCTGAATCGGCCAGAAGCGATTCCGCTTTTTTGAGACCATGCGCTAGGAACGTCATATTGCGCTTCAAGCTGGCCACCGCAAGCGCCAGCGTGCAACGGGGCAGGGATGTCGAAGAGCAACAACGTCTACAAGGATGCCTATAACCGCTGCCTCAGGCTGCTCGGCGAGACGCGCAGCCTGCCGTCGGAACCGGAGTTAGGCACGTTGCTTGGCGTCAGCCGCACCACGGTCCGCAGCATTCTTTCCCGCATGGAGGAGACCGGGCTGATCGCCTGGAACAAGCGCGCCAAGACGGTGCTGCGCGACCCAAGCCCTGATGATTTCTTTCCCGAGGAAGAAACCGACACGCTGGCCGAGATCATCGAGCGATCATTCATGCGACGGCTGCTCGCCGGTGGCGCCGAGGCCGGCATGCAGATCAACGAACTCGAACTGGCGCGCGAGATCGGTGTCGGCACCACCAGCGTGCGCGAGTTCCTGATCCGCTTTTCCCGCTTCGGCCTGATCGAGAAGCGCCGCAACAGCCATTGGGTGTTGAAAGGTTTCACGCGTGCCTTTGCGCTCGAACTGACCGAAATCCGCGAGATGTTCGAACTGCGCTCGGCGGCCGCCTTTGCCGCACTGCCACAGGACAGCGCGGTCTGGGCCGATCTCGACCGCCTGGAAAGCGAGCACCGCCAACTCGCAAATGAGATCGCCACGCGCTTCAACGCGTTTTCGGAGCTGGACGAGCGCTTCCACCGGCTTATCCATCGCGCGTCGCGCAACCGCTTCATCGTCGATTTCTATGACGTCATCGCCATGATCTTCCACTACCACTACCAGTGGAACAAGGCGCAGGAACGCGAGCGCAACGAAGTCGCGATCGGTGAGCACCTGGCCTATATCGAGGCACTCAAATCGCGGGACCTGGGCAAGGTCGATGCCGCCTGCCGCAAGCACTTGAAATCGGCGCGCCAGACATTGCTGACCTCGATCCCCGAAAGCCGGCAGTCCCAAAAACCTTGATATGCCGCGTTGCCGCAGCCTGGATTTGGCGATTTTCGACTTCCCGCTCTCGTGATAGATATCCTTCCCTTGTCGCTTGAAGAGGCAGATGGTTTGAACGGCCGGGGGAGACGGTGGAGCATGCCGGTCGCGCTTGTCGCGGCCTACCTGCTGCTGCTCCAGTCGACGCTCGGCGCGTTCGCCTTGGGGACCGGGCCGAGCGCGTCGCAACTCGATGCCTTCGGCAATGTCATCTGTACCCGCGAGGGCGCGGCTGAGCTTCCCGGCGGCAATCCGCTGCCCTCGCACCTGCCGACATGCTGCGTGCTCGGCTGCGGCATGTTCTCGCCTGCCTTTGCGCCGCCGCCTGCCGCCGCGCTTGCGCCGGGCAGTCTTTCCTTCGAGATTGTCGCCTTTGTTTTCCCGGCGACAACGCATCTCGACTTCGCGCGCGAGCGCTCGCCGTCGAACCCGCGCGCGCCGCCACAGACGGCCTGAGCCTGCTTGCCTGCGGAACTTTCCGCGGGCGTACCCATCCAAGGATCAAAACTGCTCGCGACCGACGTCGGCGCGATCACCATTTCATGGAGTAACCATGTCCCATTCTTTCCCTATTGCGGCGGGCACTATGCTCGGCCGCATTCTGTCACGCTTCCAAGAGCGGCTCGGCGTCGCTGTACTGGCCGTTGTGCTCGTGCTCTCAGGCGGCGTTCAGTCCGCCTTCGCGCATGAGTTCAAGGCCGGTGATCTCGAGATCGGTCATCCCTGGTCGCGCGCCACGCCGACCGGCGCCAAGGTGGCCGGCGGCTATTTCACCATCACCAACAAGGGCAGCGCGCCGGACCGGCTTGTGTCGATTTCCTCCGACGTCTCGGACAAGGCCGAACTGCACGAGATGGGCGTCAAGGACGGTGTCATGACTATGCGCCCGGTTGCCGGCGGCCTGGAAATCCCGGCTGGCGGCAAGGTGGCAGTTGCGCCTGGCGGCTATCACCTGATGTTCATCGGACTGAAGCGGCAACCCAAGCAAGGCGAGACATTTTCCGCCACGTTGACCTTCGAGAAGGCTGGCCCGGTCAGCGTCGATTTCGCCGTCGAAGGCCTGGGTGGGGGCACGGACGACCACGCCAATTGATCGCGTCGATCCGTAAATTTTGAAATCAGAGAGACCATCATGAACAAGTATCTTTTGTCGGCCGGCGCCCTTCTCGTTTTGGGGACAAGTGCCGCCTTCGCGCATATCACGCTCGAAACCCAAGAAGCGCCCGTCGGGTCGATCTACAAGGCAATCCTGCGGGTTCCGCATGGGTGCGACGGCAAGGCGACGACCGCCCTGCACGTGCAGATCCCGGAAGGTGTGATCGCGGTCAAGCCGATGCCGAAGCCGGGCTGGACGCTGCAGGTCAAGAAGGGCAAATACGAGAAGTCCTATCAGCTTTACGGCCAGGCGGTGACCGACGGGGTCAGGGAAGTCGACTGGAGCGGCGGCAGCCTGCCGGATGAATTCTACGACGAGTTCGTCTTTCGCGCGACGCTGACGGCGGATCTCCCCGCCGGCCAGAAACTCTACTTCCCGGTGGTGCAGGAATGCGACGGTGCCGCCGATCGCTGGATCGAGATTCCAGCGGCGGGGCAGGATGAAGACGCCCTGGAGAATCCGGCTCCCAGCGTCAAGCTGTTGCCGAAGAAGTAATCTGTCTCGCGGCGCGTTCTTGAGTTTTGTTCTATGCATGTCGCAGTTCCGAAACCGGCTACCATTTTTAGGCGACGACATGCATTTGGGGGCGCGCCGCAATTCCATGGCACTGGCATGAACCGATATCCTCACCGCGGACGGTTGGCATGACTGGCAAGTTCGTTGGCGGGTTACTGGCTGTGGTCATGGCGCTCGTTGTCATGGCCTCGGCAAATCAGGCCTTCGCTCACGCCGCCCTGATCAAGACCGATCCCGCCGACGGTGCGGTGCTGGCGCAGGGTCCGGCGCAATTCTCGCTGACCTTCACCGAGCCGGTGTCGCCGCTAGTGCTGACACTGGTGAAGCCCGATGGCACGCCGGTTCCGCTAACCGGCTTCCGCCTTAGCGAACAGACAGTCGAGATTGACAATCCGGAGCAGCTTAAGCCCGGCACGCATGTGCTGAGCTGGCGCGTCATGTCCGCCGACGGTCATCCGGTCGGCGGGTCGCTGCTCTTTTCCATCGGCGCGGCAAGCCAGCCGCCGGCTGCGTCCGAGGCCGTCGACCGGCCGTTGCGGTCGGCGATCTGGATCGGCAAGCTCTTTCTCTACATCGGGCTTTTCCTCGGTGTCGGTGGCGCCTTCGCTCTCGCATGGCTGGCCGGGGATGGCCGCGCCGGGTCGCGCTTCGCTACCGCTGCGATATTGTGCGGGCTGCTTGCGGCGCCGCTGTCGCTTGGCTTGCAGGGTCTGGATGCACTCGGAGCGCCGCTGTCTCATCTGGCGCAGGCTGTCATCTGGCGGACTGGGCTTGATACAAGTTTCGGCTCAACAGTGCTGGTCGCCCTGATAGCGCTGGGGCTCGGCCTGATGTCGCTGGCTGGGCCGCGCACCACGGCCAGGCCATTTGCCATTGCCGGGCTGGCCGCAGTGGGCATCGCGCTTGCCGTCAGCGGTCATGCCAGTGCGGCTGAGCCGCAATGGCTGACCCGGCCGATGGTGTTCCTGCACGGCGTCGGCATTGCTTTCTGGGCTGGCGCGTTGGTGCCGCTCGGCTTGGCGCTGAAAGGTAAATCGGCGGAGGCCGGGCTCTTTCTGCGACGGTTTTCACGAATGATCCTGCCTGTCGTGGCCGTGCTCGCGGCGGCCGGGATCGTGCTCGCCGTCGTCCAGGTGCAGACGCCGATGGCGCTGGTCGACACCGCCTATGGCCGGCTGCTGCTGATCAAGCTGGGGCTGCTGGTGTTTCTGTTCACGCTCGCCGGCGTCAACCGCTGGAGGCTCACCGCGTCGGCCGAGGCGGGGGTGACGGAAGTGCGGCGCCGGCTCTCCCGCTCGATCGGCGTCGAAATGTTGATCGTGCTGGCGATTTTCGGTGTTGCCGCGGGCTGGCGCTTCACACCACCGCCGAGGGCATTAGCGATCGCGGCGGCACAACCGGTCTCGGTTCATATCCACGCGCTGAAGGCTATGGCCGATCTCAGCATCACGCCCGGCCATGCCGGGCCGGTCGTCGCCTCGATGATCATCATGACCGGCGATTTCGGACCGCTCGACGCCAAGGAGGTGACATTGGTGCTGTCCAAGCCCGATTCCGGCATTGAGCCGCTGAAGCGCGCGGTGACCAAGTCCGGCGATGGCAGCTGGCGCGTCGACAACCTTGTCATCCCGGTTGCCGGCAAGTGGACGGTGCGCCTCGACATCCTGGTCTCCGACTTCGAGATGGTGAAGATCGAAGCGCCGGTAGACATCAGGCCGTGACCGACAAATGGGATGCCTCATGCAGGCTATACCTGTGGCCGGCGGCAACACAATTTGGCGAGGCTGTTGACGCGACCCGAAAGGGCCGTCAATCATCCCCCGAAGAATGGGCATCGGCGCAAATCGCGAGCTCGAAACAACAAGATCCGAAAGCAGGGAAGAAACGATGGAAAAAGCCGAAATCGGCCTGATCGGCCTTGGCACGATGGGCTCCAACCTGGCGCTCAACATCGCCGAGCATGGGCACCGCATCGCTGTCTTCAACCGCACGAGAGCTCGCACCGAAGCCTTCATCGAGAATGCCGGCGCGCTGAAGAACATGGTCGTGCCCTGCTACAGCCTCGAAGAGCTCGCCGCCGCCATCCGGCCGCCGCGTCCGATCATCATCATGGTGCTGGCCGGCAAGCCTGTCGACGAACAGATCGCCGCCTTGCGCGGCGTGCTGTCCAACAACGACATCGTCATCGATGCAGGAAACGCCAATTTTCGCGACACGATGCGGCGTTTTTCCGAGCTTTCCGGCTCGGACCTCACCTTCATCGGCATGGGCGTGTCCGGCGGCGAGGAGGGCGCGCGCCACGGCCCGTCGATCATGGTCGGCGGCACCGAGGATTCCTGGAAGCGTGTCGAGAAGGTGCTGACAGCGATCTCCGCCAAGTTCAAGGACGAGCCCTGCGCGGCGTGGCTCGGCACCGATGGCGCCGGGCATTTCGTCAAGACCATCCACAACGGCATCGAATATGCCGACATGCAGATGATCGGCGAGATCTACGGCATCCTGCGCGACGGTCTCGGCATGGGACCGAAGGATATCGGCGCGGTGTTCGCCGACTGGAACAAGGGCCGGCTCAATTCCTATTTGATCGAGATCACTGCCAAGGTGCTGGCATCAGACGATCCCAAGACCGGCAAGCCGGTGGTCGACATCATCCTGGATCGCGCCGGCCAGAAGGGCACCGGCAAGTGGTCGGTCATCGAAGCACAACAGCTCGGCATTCCGGCAACCGCCATCGAGGCAGCGGTGGCGGCCCGCGTCTTGTCGTCGATCAAGGACGAGCGGCTGGCTGCGGAAAAGGCCTATGGCGACATCGGCGTGACCAGGATTTCCGGCGACAGGGACGCGTTGCTGCATGATCTCGAGCTGGCGCTGTTCGCCGGCAAGATCGCCGCCTATGCGCAGGGCTTCGCGGTGATGAGTGGCGCTTCGAAGGAGTTCAACTGGAACCTGCCGATGCCGACCATCGCCAAGATCTGGCGCGCCGGCTGCATCATTCGTTCGCAGATGCTCGACACGATGGCCGAGGCTCTTGGAAGTAGTGGCGCTTCGACCAATCTGCTGATGGCGCCGGCCTTCATCGCGATGATGAAAGAGGCCCATCCGTCACTGCGGCGGATCGTGGCCAGAGCTTCCGAAGCCGGTTCGCCGGTGCCGGCGCTGGCTTCCGCACTTGCCTATTTCGACAGCTATCGCCAGGGCCGCGGCACTTCGAACCTGATCCAGGCGCAGCGTGACTTCTTCGGAGCGCATGGTTTCGAGCGTATCGACGGGGCTGGCGCGTTCCACGGCCCATGGGGAAGCGGCGCGGCTGGCTAGACGGAGTCCTGGAGCGGTTCATCGTTTCACAGAAACGGTGAACTGCACTAACTCTTTGTTTCAACGCAATTCCCTAGGGAAAGCGCTACGCGCTTTTCCCGGGAAAACCGTTTCACACTTTTCCTGGAATTGCTCTAAACGGCCACTGGCTGGCTGAACGCCTGAACGTCGCCGGAGACGACCAGGCTCTGCAGCGAGCCAGGCGCGGCGCCGCCGATCCAGCCGAGCACCGAGCGGGCAAGCTCGGAGCCGGCCAGCCGGAAGTTTTCGTTGACCACCAACAATTCCCGGCGGAACAGGTGCAGCAGGTCCGACGACTGCTTGGACACGACGTCGACGTCGCGACCGAGCTTGAGGCCGGCATCCTCGATGCCGGCGACGATGGCGAGTGTCGCGGCGGCGGCGCTGCTGACGAAGCCGTCCGGCCTGATATCGCGACGCATCAGCTGTGCGGTCCGGCTCCTGATCTGCTCGATCGTATGGTCGATCGAAACGGTGTTGAACGGGACTTCGGTCGCACCAACCTCGCTCAGCGCATCCGCGAAGCCGTCCAGCGTATGGCTGTAGTAGGTCAGCCCGGGCGGTGGCGACAGAAGCGCAAGCTTGCGCCGGCCCATGCTCGCCAACCGGCGCACGGCTTCCATCGCGAAAGCGTGGTTGTCGAAGTCGTGGTAGGGGTGGACGAGACCCATGTCGGTGCGGCCATGCGTGGCAAAAGGCATGCCGTGCTCAAGCATATAGCGGGCGCGCGGATCGTTCGGTTGGGTGCGCGAGATGATGACGCCGTCGGCCGAGCCGGTCTCGACCAGGTAGCGGATTGGCTCCATCGGATCCTGCGAGCGGGAATAGGGCGTGACGATCAGATGATAAGGCGTTTCGGAGAGCACTTCCGAAACGCCGTAGATGATGTCCGAGACGAAGCTCATGATCTCGCGATCGGTGTTGAGCACGAGGCTGATGACATTGGTCCTGCCGGTGCGCAGCCGGACGCCGGCGCGGTTTGGGCGATAGCCGATCTGCTTTGCCACCAATTGTACGCGACGCCTGGTTTCGGCGCCGATCTCGGGCGCATCCTTCAAGGCGCGCGACACGGTGGTGACGCCGAGCCCGGTCATGAAGGCAAGCGTCTTCAGCGTCGGCCGTTCCTGCGCCGACGCCCCTTCGTTCTTTCCTCTACGCTGTCTATCCATTCGTCCCGCCCGTCAGGCGCATAGCAGTCGCAAGCCGGGCGGGCAATCGCCGTCATTGCGATGCGATACGCGTTCCAGCCCCAGCGAAGCCTCAATATACTGAAACGTTACAGATTGCCAATGTTCTCGCGCAGCCAGCCGATGCGAGCTGGAGAAGTCCTTTTGCAAAACCGTTGGGATTCCAGAGAAAAACATCCCTGCCGCCGCTTTTTGCCGGTCCTTATGCATTGCGTTGCGGTTTTGCGCTGCAATGGCCTATGTTGCGATGCACAAAAGCGCGGCTGCTCGTCTGAATTTGTTCGCAGCTCGAAAAAATATTGGACCCGTATTGCCGATGGGGTTGCACACTCCACGCAATTGCCGTATCGAAAATCTGTAACGTTTCAGATTCTGGGAGGAACCGAAATGCGATATAAGCTTTTGACCGCTGCGCTGGCGACGACCGCCGCACTGCACTTCACCGGCCCGGCCGCCGCGACGGATCTGGAGGTCACTCATTGGTGGACTTCCGGCGGCGAGGCGGCGGCGGTCGCGGAACTCGCCAAAGCTTTCGACGCCACCGGCAATCACTGGGTTGACGGCGCCATTGCCGGCTCGGGCGGCACTGCGCGGCCAATCATGATCAGCCGTATCACCGGCGGCGATCCGATGGGCGCAACCCAGTTCAATCACGGCCGGCAAGCGGAAGAACTGGTGCAGGCGGGCCTGATGCGCGATCTCACCGACATCGCCACCAAGGGCAAATGGACGGAAGTCGTGCGGCCGAAGGGCCTGCTCGACAGCTGCACCATCGACGGCAAGATCTATTGCGTGCCGGTCAATATCCATTCCTGGCAATGGCTGTGGTTGTCAAACGCCGCCTTCGAAAAGGCCGGCGTGCCGGTGCCGAAGAACTGGAATGAATATGTGGCGGCCGCCCCGGCGCTGGAGAAGGCAGGCATCATCCCGCTCGCTGTCGGCGGCCAGCCCTGGCAGTCGTCAGGCGCCTTCGATGTGCTGCTTGCCGCGGTCGGCGGTACGGATGCGTTCCTCAAGGTCTACAAGGACAAGGACGCCACATTCGCCGCAGGTCCCGAGATCGCCAAGGTGTTCAAAGCCGCGGACGATGCCCGCAAGATGGCCAAGAACACCAATGTGCAGGACTGGAATCAGGCAACCAATCTCGTCATCACAGGGAAGGCCGGCGGCCAGATCATGGGCGATTGGGCGCAAGGTGAGTTTCAGGTCGCGAAACAGACGGCCGGCAAGGATTATACCTGCCTGCCGGGTCTTGGCCTGAACGAGATGATCGCCACCGGTGGCGATGCCTTTTACTTCCCGCTGTTGAAGGATGCCGAAAAAGCCAAGGCACAGGAAATTCTGGCCGAAACGCTGCTCGATCCCAAGACGCAGGTTGCCTTCAACCTCAAGAAGGGCTCGTTGCCCGTGCGCGGCGACGTCGATCTCCAAGCCGCGAACGACTGCATGAAGAAGGGCCTCGATATCCTGGCCAAGGGCAACGTGATGCCATGGACGGACCAACTGCTTTCGCAGGACACCCAAAAGCAGAAGGAAGACCTCTTCTCCGAGTTCTTCGCCAAGCCTGAGATGACCGTGGAAGAGGCGCAGAAGCGCTTCGCCGACATTGTCGGCTCTGCCGACTGACGACAGACGAGCCGCCCGTACTCCCGGCCTTGCCAAAGCAGGGCCGGGGGAAGGGCATGTGACTTGCCGCCCTTACCCTATCCAGCCCGTAACCCTTCCAGCATGGCTGTACCGATGAGCAAGAGCGAACGCCCCAACCAACTCTTTCGCAACCTCAATGCAAAGATCGCTTCGATCCCGATGGTCCTCACCGCACTGGTGATTTTTGTCGGCGGCACAGCGTGGACGGTGCTCTATTCCTTCACCAACTCGAAGTTGTTGCCGCGGCTGAACTTCGTCGGGCTGGACCAGTATCATCGGTTATGGGCGGCGCCGCGTTGGCTGGTCTCGATCGAAAACATCGCGATCTATGGCGTGCTGTCACTGGTGTTCTCGCTGGTCATCGGCTTCATGCTCGCTGCCCTGCTCGACCAGAAAATCCGCTTCGAGGACACTTTCCGCACCATCTTCCTCTATCCCTTCGCGCTCTCTTTCATCGTCACAGGTCTGGTCTGGCAATGGCTGCTCAACCCGGACTTCGGAATTCAAAGGGTGGTACGCGACCTCGGCTGGGAAAGCTTCAGCTTCAATCCGCTCTATAATTCCAGCATCGTCATCTACGGGATATTGATAGCAGCTCTCTGGCAAGGCACGGGGCTCATCATGTGCCTGATGCTGGCGGGCCTGCGGGGCATCGACGAGGACATCTGGAAGGCCGCGCGGGTTGACGGCATTCCCACCTGGAAGACTTATCTATTCATCATCATCCCGATGATGCGGCCGGTCTTCATCACCACGCTGGTGATCATCGCGTCCGGCATCGTCAAGGTCTATGACCTCGTCGTCGCCCAGACCAGCGGCGGTCCAGGCATCGCTTCCGAAGTGCCGGCCAAATACGTCTACGATTACATGTTCTTTGCCCAGAACCTCGGCCAGGGTTTTGCCGCTTCGACCATGATGCTCTTGTCGGTGATGATCGTGATCGTGCCGTGGGCCTATCTCGAATTCGGAGGCCGGAAGCGTGTCTGACCATACCGCAACACTGTCCGCGCCGAATGTTCGCCAACGCGAGATCGCGGGCCCAAGCGGGCCTCGGCCGCGGCACGTGTTCTCACGCCGCAACATTTTCCTTTACGGCACGCTCATCGTGATGGCGCTCTACTACCTGCTGCCGCTCTATGTGATGGTGGTGACGTCGCTCAAGGGCATGCCGGAAATCCGCCTCGGCAACATCTTCTCGCCGCCGCTCGAGATCACCTTCGAGCCTTGGGTGAAGGCCTGGTCCAGCGCCTGCACCGGCCTCAATTGCGACGGGCTTTCGCGCGGCTTCTGGAACTCGGTGCGCATCACCGTCCCCTCCGTGATCCTGTCGATCGCCATTGCTTCGGTGAACGGCTACGCGCTGGCAAACTGGCGCTTCAAGGGTGCCGACACCTTCTTCGTCATCCTGATCGTCGGTGCCTTCATCCCCTATCAGGTGATGATCTATCCGATCGTCATCATCCTGCGCGAGGTCGGGCTCTATGGCAGCCTCAGCGGCCTGGTGATCGTCCATTCGATCTTCGGCATGCCGATCCTGACGCTGTTGTTCCGTAACTATTTCACGTCCATGCCGGAAGAACTGTTCCGGGCGGCGCGTGTCGACGGCGCCGGTTTCTGGGGCATCTACCTGCGCATCATGCTGCCGATGTCGCTGCCGATCTTCGTCGTAGCCATCATCCTGCAGGTGACCGGCATCTGGAACGACTTCCTGTTCGGTGTCGTCTACACCCGCCCCGACACCTATCCGATGACGGTGCAGCTCAACAACATCGTCAATTCGGTGCAAGGTGTGAAGGAATACAACGTCAACATGGCCGCCACCATCCTGACCGGCCTAGTGCCGCTCGTCGTCTACTTCATTTCCGGCAAATTGTTCGTGCGCGGCATTGCCGCCGGCGCGGTGAAAGGGTGATGGCGATGGCGGCAAACGGCACCAGTGTTTCCATCCAGGACCTGTCGCTGAATTTCGGCGCGGTATCGGTGCTGCAGACGCTTAATCTCGATGTGGCCGAAGGCGAGTTCATCGTGCTGCTCGGGCCTTCCGGCTGCGGCAAGTCGACCTTGCTCAATTGCATCGCCGGTCTGCTCGACATTTCCGAGGGGCGCATCTTCATCAAGGGCAAGAACGTCACCTGGGAAGAGCCGAAGGACCGCGGCATCGGCATGGTGTTCCAGTCCTACGCGCTCTATCCGCAGATGACGGTGGAGAAGAACCTGTCCTTCGGGCTGCGCGTAGCCGGCATAGCCAGGGACGAAATCGCCAAGCGCATCGCGCGCGCCGCCGAGATTCTCCAGATAGAGCCGCTCTTGCAGCGCAAGCCGTCGGCGCTTTCCGGCGGCCAACGCCAGCGCGTGGCGATCGGGCGGGCGCTGGTGCGCGACGTCGACGTCTTCCTGTTCGACGAGCCGCTTTCCAATCTCGACGCGAAGCTGCGCTCGGAACTGCGTGTCGAGATCAAGCTTCTGCACCGCAAGCTGCAGAACACGATGATCTACGTCACCCATGACCAGATCGAGGCGATGACGTTGGCCGATCGCATCGCGGTCATGCGGGGCGGCGTCATCCAGCAGCTCGACGCGCCACAGACCATCTACAACCGACCGGTCAACCGGTTTGTTGCCGGTTTCCTTGGCTCGCCGGCGATGAATTTCATCGACGGCAGGCTGGATAACGCGGATGGCGGCTGGCGCTTCGTGGCCGAGAATCTATCGATTCCGCTCGGCACGTATCATTTCGACAAGCAACCGGTCCCCGGTCCAGTCGTATTCGGCATCAGGCCCGAGCATGTCAGTCTCAACAGCGGCACGGGCTGGCCGTTCTCGACAGCCACCAATGTCGAGGTGGTCGAACCGATGGGTTCCGACACGCTGGTCTGGATGAAGCTTGCCCAACAGCATTTCAGCGTCCGGGTCACCTCGGAACGCACGCCCAACAACGATGAGGCGGTGACCGTCGGCTTCGATCCGATGCGCGCCTCGCTCTTCGACGCCGCAACCGGCAACCGCCTGTAATTCAAGCTCCTACCCATCCCAAGCAGAACGGACAGAGACGATGAACTGGTCATTCCAACTTTACAGCGCCCGCAATTTTCAGCCCTGGGAAGGCGTTCTCGCTACGCTCGGCAAGCTCGGTTACACCCAGGTCGAAGGATTCGGCGGCGTCTATGACGATCCCAAGGCCTTCCGCGCCGAGCTCGACAAGAACGGTCTTGCGATGCCGACCGGGCATTTCTCCATCGACGCGCTCGAGAATGATTTCGACGGCGTGCGCAGGATCGCCGAGGCGCTCGGCATCGAGCTGCTGATCTGCCCCTATCTGCTGGCTGAACAAAGGCCGTCCGATGCCGCCGGCTGGCGTGGTTTCGGCGAGCGTCTGGCCAAGGTTGGCGAGACCGCCGGGAAGGCCGGCTACGGCTTTGCGTGGCACAACCATGATTTCGAGTTCAAGACACTGGCGGACGGCTCGGTGCCGCAGGATCACATCTTGTCTTCCGCGCCTGACATCGGCTGGGAGATGGATGTCGCCTGGGTGGTGCGCGGCGGCGCCGATCCGCTGCCCTGGATCGAAAAGCATGGCAAGCGCATCGTCGCCGTCCATGTCAAGGACATGGCCA
This sequence comes from Mesorhizobium sp. M0152, assembly GCF_040322415.1. NCBI lineage: Bacteria > Pseudomonadati > Pseudomonadota > Alphaproteobacteria > Hyphomicrobiales > Phyllobacteriaceae > Mesorhizobium > Mesorhizobium sp. M0152. Next base: position 30,267 of record NZ_JAMYTH010000031.1, on the reverse strand, counting down.
AGCCGGGCGAGGGACTGGATGAGGACGGCTGGTCGGATGTCGGTCACGGCACGATCGATTGGGCCGGCCTCATCAAGGTGCTGCGGGCCAAGAGCGCCGCAAAATACTTTGTCATGGAACAGGACAACCCGAACGACGTCGAACGCTTCGCCCGCCGCTCGATCGCAACCGTGAAGAACTACTAGGAACAAACATCATGGCAAAGAAACTGGGTATCGGCGTCATCGGCTGCGGCAACATATCGAAGGCGTATTTCTCGCTGGCGCCGCTGTTTCGCGGCATAGAGATGCGCGCCTGCGCCGACATCAACATGGATGCCGCCAAGGCGCGGGCGAAGGAGTTTAAGCTGCGCGCCGAGACGGTCGAGGGGATTCTCCAGGCAGACGACATCGACATCATCGTCAATCTGACCATCCCGGCCGTGCACTACGAAGTGTCGAAGCAGGTGCTCGACGCCGGCAAGCACGTCTATTCGGAAAAGCCTTTCGTGCTGTCGGTCAAGGAAGGACTCGACTTGAAGAAGCGGGCCGAGAAGAAGGGACTGCGCATCGGCTCGGCGCCCGACACCTTCTTCGGCGGCGCGCATCAGCTGGTGCGCAACCTGATCGACACAGGCAAGCTCGGCAAGATCACCAGCGGCACCTGCCACGTGATGGGCCACGGCATGGAGCACTGGCATCCCAATCCCGACTTCTTCTTCCAGCCGGGCGCCGGTCCGGTGCTCGACATCGGGCCGTATTACATCACCAATCTGATCCAGCTGATCGGGCCGGTGAGGCAGGTGGCGGCCTTCGCGACAACCCCGGCCAAGGAGCGCACGATCTCGTCAAAACCTCGTGCGGGCGAGAGAATCCCGGTCAACACGCCAACCACCATCCACGGCCTGCTGGAGTTCGAGAACGGTGCGGTGGTGACGCTCAACACAAGCTGGGACGTCTGGAGCCACGGCCATGCGCCGATGGAGCTCTATGGCGAGGTGGGCAGCGTCTTCGTGCCGGATCCGAACTTCTTCGGTGGCGACGTACGCTTCACGGAAGCGGCCAAGCCGATCAAGAAGCTGCCGAAATGGGAGCATCCATTCGGCGTGCCAAACGAGATGCATTCGCAAGGCATGATGGCCAACTACCGCACCGCAGGCCTCGCCGACATGGCATTGGCGATCGCGGAGGGCCGGCCGCACCGCTGTTCGATGGAACTGGCGTTGCATGCCGTCGATGTCATGACCGGCATTCTGCGCTCGGGCGAAACCGGCAAGTTCGTCGCCATGCAGACGACTTGCGAGCGGCCAGCGGCGCTCGGCATCAAGGAGGCGAAAGGACTTCTCGCCAAGAAGAAATAGGCTGCGGCGATTATCGATAATTTTGCCTACCCTCTCCCGGTTCCTCCGGAGAGAGGGTAAAGGGTAGGGCGCCGGGCCTGTTCTCCGCGTTGGCGGTGACGGTGCCCGGCCCGTTCAGATGCAAGGATCTTCCCATGCCCTATGTCGCCGCCGAAAACCGCTATGAGAAAATGACCTACAACCGCTGTGGGCGGTCCGGCCTGAAGCTGCCGGCGATCTCGCTGGGGCTGTGGCACAATTTTGGCAACGACACGCCGCATAAGACCAAGCAGGCGATCGTGCGCAAGGCCTTCGACCTCGGCATCACGCATTTCGACCTCGCCAACAACTACGGTCCTCCGCCCGGCTCCGCCGAGACCGCTTTTGGCGAAATCCTGCGCACCGACTTCGCCGCCTACCGCGATGAAATGATCATCTCGACCAAGGCCGGCTACGAAATGTGGGCCGGTCCCTATGGCGAGTGGGGCGGACGTAAATACGTGCTCGCCAGCCTCGACCAGAGCCTGAAGCGGATGGGGCTCGACTATGTCGACATCTTCTATTCGCACCGCTTCGATCCCGAGACGCCGCTGGAAGAAACCATGGGTGCGCTCGATCATGCGGTGCGTTCGGGCAAGGCACTCTATGCCGGCATCTCTTCCTACAACTCGCAGCGCACCCGCGAGGCAGCCGATATTCTGAAGCAGCTCGGCACGCCGTGCGTCATCCACCAGCCGAGCTATTCGATGCTGAATCGCTGGGTAGAAGAAGATGGTCTCATCGATACGCTCGAGGGGCTCGGCGTCGGCTCCATCGTGTTTTCGCCGTTGGCGCAAGGCATGCTGACCGACAAATATCTTGGCGGCATTCCCGACGGGAGCCGCGCCTCCCAGGGCAAGTCGTTACGGCCGGCCTTCATTAACGAAAAGACCATCGCCAACATCAACGCGCTGAATGCGATCGCGGGCCGCCGTGGCCAGACGCTGGCGCAGATGGCGCTTGCCTGGGTGCTGCGCAAGGGCCGGGTAACTTCGGCGCTGATCGGCGCCAGCCGGCCGGAGCAGGTCGAGGACTGCGTCGGCGCGCTCAAGGTGCTCGACTTCAGCGATGCCGAATTGACGGAGATCGACAGTTATGCGCGCGAGTCCGACATCAATCTCTGGGCGGCCTCGGCCGAGCGCAAAGGCCCACCGAGAAAATAGTGAACGTCGGCAAAGAACTCGGCGGGGGCGCTCCCGCCGCTCGGAACGAACTCGTCTGTTACCCCATTCCGGATCGACATAGGCGATGCTCGACAACGTTCCGGGCAGAGATGTTGGAAACAGTAGCAAAAAAGCCTGTTCGTCGCTATCTGGGTGGGACAGGGATCGTTTGCGTGCGGAAGTGCTGCGCGAGCGGCGCAAGACGAGTTGGAACCGGACCATGGCGGCAAGGGATGTGCTGACGAAGAACCAGTTGTGCGTGCTGGAGAAGCTCGAGACCGCCAGCGGGCCGCTCAGCGCCTACACCTTGCTCGACCAATTGCGCGAACGAGGTTTCCGCGCGCCATTGCAGGTCTATCGCGCGCTCGACACGTTGGTGAAATCCGGCTTCGTGCACCGGCTGGAAAGCATCAACTCATTCGTCGCCTGTGCCGAGCCACACGACCACAGCCACTCGATGACCGCTTTCGCCATCTGCGATACATGCGGACAGGTGACCGAAATGTCCGACCACGATGTCGACCACCGGCTGAACGAATGGGTCAATTCGACCGGCTTCGCCGCCAAGAAGGCGGTGATCGAATTTCGCGGCACGTGTGCGAAGTGCTTGGCCGAAGCCGCCTGAAGTCCGCGCAACCACGGCAGCCGCGGAGAAGCTTTTCGATGCCGGTGTGAAGGATCGCGGCCGTCCAGTCCGTTAGTCTAATGCGCCTCGTCCCAGTTATTGGCGGCGCGGGCGTCGACATGCAGCGGCACTGACATCGATACCGCCGGCATGGCCGCATTCTCCATGACATGGCGCACGACGGGGATCGTCGCTTCGACTTCCGCCTCGACGGTCTCGAAGATCAGTTCGTCATGCACCTGCAAGAGCATGCGTGCCGACAGTCTCGCTTTCTCCAGCGCCTCCTCCATGCGCACCATGGCGCGGCGGATAATGTCGGCGGCGGTGCCTTGCAAGCGGGCGTTGATCGAGGCGCGCTCGTTGAAGGCGCGGATCGAGGGATTGGAGGAGCGAATATCCGGATAGTGGATGCGGCGACCGAAGATCGTTTCGACAAAGCCGTGCTCGCGGGCATAGGCCTTGGTCTCCTCGATATAGTCGCGGATGCCGGGGAAACGTTCGAAGTATTTCTTGATATAGTTGCTGGCTTCCTCGCGCGGTATCGACAGCTGGTTGGCAAGGCCGAAGGCCGAGATGCCGTAGATGATGCCGAAATTGATCGCCTTGGCACGACGGCGGATTTCTGAAGGCATGCCCTCCACCGGCACGTTGAACATTTCCGATGCGGTGATGGCATGGATGTCGGCGCCGTCGGCGAAGGCCTGCCGCAGTTGCGGAATTTCGGCGACATGGGCGAGCACGCGCAGTTCGATCTGGCTGTAGTCGGCCGAGACCAGCCGGTTGCCTTTGTCGGCGATGAAGGCGGTCCGGATCTTGCGTCCTTCGGCGGTACGCACCGGAATGTTCTGAAGGTTCGGGTCGGAAGACGACAGCCGTCCCGTCGTCGTCGCGGCCAGCGCGTAGGAGGTGTGGACACGCTTGCTGTCCGGATGAATGAAGCCGGGCAGCGCATCGGTATAGGTCGACTTCAGCTTGGTCAGCTGGCGCCAGTCGACGATCTTGCGCGGCAGTTCGTGGCCCTCGGCGGCGAGGTCTTCCAGGAGCTGCGCCGAGGTCGACCACTGCCCGGTCTTGGTTTTTGAACCACCGGGAAGACCCATGCGCCCGAACAGGATATCGCCGAGCTGTTTGGGCGAACCGATGTTGATGCGCTCGCCGATCAGCTGGTAGATTTCTTCTTCAAGGCGAGCAGCACCTTGCGCCAGTTCGCCCGAGAGCCGCGACAGGATCTGCCGGTCGACCGAGATGCCGCGCTGCTCCATGCGCGCCAGCACCGGCACCAGCGGTCGCTCCAGCCGCTCATAGACCGAGACAAGGCCCTTGGCGGCAAGCCGTGGCTTCAGCACCCGCCAGAGCCGCAGCGTCACGTCGGCGTCTTCGGCCGCGTGAGCGGTCGCCCTATCGACATCGACCTGATCGAACCCGACGGAGTTCTTGCCCGAACCGGTCACGTCCTTGAGCTGGAGAGGAGTATGACCAAGCCATTTCTCGGCAAGCGAGTCCATGCCGTGGCCATGGGGGGTGCCTGCATCGAGCACGTAGGAGATCAGCATGGTGTCGTCGAAAGGCGCTACATCGATGCCATAGCGGCTCAGGACGACAAGATCGTATTTCAGGTTCTGCGCGATCTTGAGAACAGATCTGTCTTCCAGCAGTGGTTTCAGCACGGCCAGCGCTTCGCGAAGCTGGATCTGGTTCTCGATCACGCCGCCGCCGAGCAGGTCACCGTTGCCGCTCTTGTGAGCGAAGGGAATGTAGGCGGCACGGCCAGGGGCCGTGGCGATGGACAGGCCGATCAATTCCGCCTGCATCGGGTCGGCCGACGTCGCCCTGACGTCGAAAGCGGCAAGGCCGGTCTCGGTTGCCTCGGCGACCCAGGCTTTCAATGTCGCGACATCGCGGATGCAGTGATAGGCGCTGGTGTCGATCTTGCGAGCGGCGGCAGCCTCCAGCCGGAGCGCGGCCAACAAGGAAGGGGTGTCGCCGCTGATGGGCTTCCCGGCAGCGGGGGCCTGGCCTGCCTCGCCGTTTGGCGCAAGCCCCGCCTCGACAGCAGCTCCGGCGCCGATATCCGGCCCATGCGCGGCATCGGCGCGCTCGATGGTGACCGCAACGGCCTGGACATCACCGGCCTCCGTCGCCGTCACTTCCGCCACGCGGCGGGTCAGCGAAGTGAATTCCATGGTTTTGAGGAAGCCGATCAGCTTCGGCCCGTCCGGTGCATGCAGCACGAAGTCGTCCAGCTCCTCGGCCACCGGCACGTCGTTCTTCAGCGTCACCAGCTGGCGCGAGATACGCGCCTTGTCGGCATTGGAAATGATCGATTCCCGCCTTTTGTCCTGTTTGATCTCGCCGGCGCGGGCCAGCAGCGTGTCGAGGTCTCCGAACTGTTCGAGCAGTTGCGCCGCCGTCTTCGGCCCGATGCCGGGCACGCCAGGGACATTGTCGACCGAGTCACCGGTCAGCGCCTGCAGGTCGACCATCTTTTCCGGCGGGACGCCCCATTTCTCGATGACTTCGGGGATGCCGATCTGGCGATCCTTCATCGGGTCATACATGGCGACCGTGTCGCCCACCAACTGCATCAAGTCCTTGTCGGACGAGATGATCGTAGTGTCGCCGCCGGCCTCGCAGGCCAGCCGGCAATAGGTGGCGATGAGATCGTCCGCCTCGAAGCCTTCCATTTCGAGGCAAGGCAGGTTGAACGCCCTTGTCGCCTGACGGATCAGGCCGAATTGCGGGATCAGGTCCTCCGGCGGCGCCGAGCGGTTGGCTTTGTATTCGGGGTAGAGGTCGTTGCGGAAGGTTTTCGAAGAATAATCGAAGATGACGGCGAAATGCGTCGGCACAATGCCTACATCCGTGTTGCGGGCGTCCTGCATCAGCTTCCACAACATGTTGCAGAAACCGGAAACAGCACCGACCGGCAGGCCGTCGGACTTGCGGGTCAGCGGCGGCAGCGCGTGATAGGCGCGGAAGATGTAGCCGGAACCGTCGACAAGGAAGAGATGATCGCCTTTTTTCATGCCGGCAGGGATAGCGCGGCACGGCGCGGCGGTCCATCGCAAAGGCGCCGGCACCCACCGGTTCCGGCAACACCCTGACAGCGGCGGGCGCGAGATCCGCCAACTCACGGCCATGTTACAAAAGTGTAATATTTGTGCCCTTGAATCGCCACGTTCGGAGACACAGATAGATGGCATCGGCAATTTTCGCCGAAGTCCGGAGCAAGGCCCGTCCCCCGCCTATCCCGGACTATTGCGGCAGCCTATCCCCCCTCTCCGGGCTGCCGCATCGTTTCGAGTAGAAGGCCGCCGTGGTTCCCCTCCACCACGGCGGTCTTTTTTTTGCCTTGGACAGGCTTTCGCCGGCCCGTGGTCCAATGATCACGGGCTTTCCGTTTTCCTGTCCTGCCTTTACGGTTCCGGTTCTGAAATCGAAAGGCTTAGCAAATGTCCGCAATTTCCCCCGTTCTCGATCGCCTCGACAACAACCTCGACCAGAGCCTCGAGCGCCTGTTCGGGCTGCTGCGCATCAAGTCGATCTCCACCGATCCGGCATATGCCGCCGACTGCCGCAAGGCGGCGGAATGGCTGGTGGCGGAACTCAAGCTGATCGGCTTCGATGCCAGCGTGCGCGATACGCCAGGCCACCCGATGGTGGTCGCGCATCATGACGGCCCGGCGGGTGCGCCGCATGTGCTGTTCTACGGCCATTACGACGTGCAGCCGGTCGACCCTATCGAATTGTGGGAAAACGATCCGTTCGCGCCCGGGATCAAGGAGGTCGGGCCCGGCCACAAGGTGATCACCGGGCGCGGCTCGGCCGACGACAAGGGCCAGCTGATGACCTTCGTCGAGGCTTGCCGCGCCTGGAAGCAAGTGCATGGCAATCTGCCATGCCGCGTCACCATCCTGTTCGAGGGGGAGGAGGAGTCCGGCTCGGCGTCGCTGAAGCCATTCCTCGAGGCCAATGCGGACGAACTCAAGGCCGACTTTGCGCTGGTCTGCGATACCGGCATGTGGGATCGCGATACGCCGTCGATCTGCGTTGGATTGCGCGGGTTGGTCGGTGAGGAGATCACGGTCAAGGCCGCCGACCGCGACCTGCATTCGGGCCTCTATGGCGGGGCTGCCGCCAACCCGATCCGCATCCTGGCGAGCGTGCTGGCCGACATCCATGACAAGGACGGCCACATTACCATCCCGGGTTTCTATGACGGGGTCGAAGAAACGCCTTCGCAGGTCCTGAAATCATGGGAAACGCTCGGCGAAACGGCCGAGACCTTCCTCGGACCTGTCGGCCTGTCGATTCCTTCCGGCGAAAAGGGCCGCTCGGTGCTGGAACTCACCTGGGCGCGGCCGACAGCCGAGTTCAACGGCATCATCGGCGGCTATACCGGCAAGGGATTCAAGACGGTGATCGCGGCGGAAGCCTCGGCAAAGGTTTCCTTCCGCCTCGTCCACAAGCAGGATCCCAAGAAGATCCGCGCTGCATTCCAGCAATTCGTGAAAGAGCGCATTCCGGCCGACTGTTCGGTCGAGTTCCACGCGCATGGCGGTTCGCCGGCAATCCAGCTTTCCTACGACTCGCCCTTCCTGGCCAAGGCCAAGACCGCACTGTCCGACGAATGGCCGAAACCGGCGGTAACGATCGGCAGCGGCGGCTCGATTCCGGTGGTGGGTGATTTCCAGGCCTATCTCGGCATGGAATCGCTGCTGGTCGGCTTCGGCCTCAACGACGACCGCGTCCACTCGCCCAACGAGAAATACGAGCTCAGCTCCTTCCACAAGGGCCAGCGCTCCTGGGCGCGCATTCTCGATGCGCTGACACGCTGAAGTGGCGGAATTCACGTTTCCTGTTGATTTTTCAGCGGATCGCGGCGAGGACGGGCCACGAGACAAAAGCGCCGCGGCGTCCCTTGCTGGCCAAGGGACGCTCAAGGCTCGACCGGAGAAGACAATGGCCGATATCCGTTTCCACAAACATGATCTGCCCGACCTCTCGCACTACAATGTGGGGGCGGTGGCGATCGACACGGAAACACTCGGCCTGAACCCGCATCGCGACCGGCTTTGCGTGGTGCAGATTTCGCCTGGCGACGGCAGCGCGGACGTCATCCAGATCGCACCGGGCCAGAAGAGGGCACCGAACCTCGTCAGCCTGCTCAGAAACCGGGGCGTGGCCAAGCTGTTCCACTATGGGCGTTTCGACCTTGCCGTGCTCTACAATGCGTTTGGCGTCATGCCCGAACCGGTGTTCTGCACCAAGATCGCCTCCCGGCTGACACGCACCTATACCGACCGGCACGGGCTGAAGGACATCTGCTTTGAACTTCTCGGCGTCGGCCTGTCCAAGGCGCAGCAATCGTCGGACTGGGCGGCGGAAATACTGTCGCCCGAACAGCTCGAATATGCCGCTTCCGACGTGCTCTATCTGCACCGGTTGCGCGACGTGCTGGCCGAACGACTGGCGCGAGAGGGGCGTACCAAGGAGGCGGATGCCTGCTTCCGCTTTCTGCCGACGCGTGCCAAACTCGACCTGATGGGCTGGGGCGAAGAGGATATTTTCGCCCATAGCTGACGGCCGTCGCGGCTATGGGCGCCGGCGGCCGTTTGGAACCAGAGGCAAGGCGTCGCGTTTCGTCGCGGCTCGAAAGGGGAGGACATGGCGGATAGAAAGCCAATATCGACCGCGCCGACCGACGGCTCCAAGGTCACCGTCACCTGGAAAGACAGCGATGGCGTCATCAACGAATCCCTCGCGCAGTATCGCGACGATGGTTGGTGGGTCTATACCGATAGCCACACGCAGAAAAAGGTCGAACCGACCAGCTGGCGGCCCGCCGCAAGCGGCGACGACGACCAGTGAGCGCGACGCTGGCGATGCTGGCAGCTTTCGAATAGCCTCTGACCGTTGATTGTCGAGGCCGATTCGGAGCTTTGCGCTCTGGGCTCGTCTTCTTGCTCGGAGGAAATCGCCATGGGTGCCGAAAGCCTGCTCGTCTTCATCATCATCGGGGCCATCGCTGGCTGGCTCGCCGGTCTCATCGTCTCGGGTTTCGGCTTCGGCCTGATCGGCAACGTCATCGTCGGCATTGTCGGTGCCTTCATTGCCGGCTGGCTGTTGCCGCGGATCGGCTTTTCGATCGGCGGCGGCATTATCGCCTCCATCATCCACGCCACGATCGGCGCCATTATCCTGCTGGTGCTGGTGAGAATCCTGAAACGAGCCTGAGGCTCGACAAGGAAAAGAGCGCGCCATGAAACAGAACACGCTCTATCTCGTCATTGGCGCGCTCGTGGTCGTCATCATCGCCCTCGGCATCTATGTCTACCGCGAGCACAACAGGCCGAAAGGCGTCGAACTCAAGATCGACGACAAGGGCATTTCGATCCAGCAGAATTGAGCCTGCCGTCGAGCGGCAGAGGCAAGTGACGTCTTCGCGCTCGCCGCGGGGCCATTGCCGGGGTCCATGTCGTCGACATGAACGATGCGCTGTGCGGCAGGGAAGCCTGCGCCGCGGTGGTCGGCAACATCATCGTCTGGCGCGACTATCACCATATGACGGCGAGTTACGCGCTGGCGCTGGCGCCCTATCTGGCGAGGGCAGCGGGCCTGTAGCTGTTGAAGCTCGGGAATTCCTGCATTCCGCTTGACCGTCCAGGGTGGCATCGGGCTTAGTCGGCAGCATCAAAGCGGGGTAAAGCAGTCGTCGATGGGGCTGGGGCAGCAGGACAATTCTCGATCCTTACATCGTTCGACCCCCCGGGCGGGTCGCCAATGATCCCAAGGATCGACTTCAAGGCCAGCGACGCCGTGCGGTCCGCGCTATCGGCGATCGGCCGCACCGAGGATCTGCGCTTTTCGCCGGACAATCGATTGCTGGCCATTGCGGCATTCACACGCAAACGCTGCTTGGTCCTGCGCGTGGATGTCGAGACCGGATCGGGCGGTCCAAGCGTGACGATCCATGACTTCATGGAGCTGAGGTCGGATAGTATCGGGCAGGTCCATGGTCTCGATTTCATCGATGATCGCACCCTGGTGATTGCCAATCGCGACGGACAGCTTGCGATCTTCGCACTGCCCTTGGAAAGCATGGCAGGGCAGTGCCACGAAATCACGGCCCTTCGCCGGATCAGCGGCAAGCCTTTTTGCAAACTCAATTCACCCGGCTCGATCGTGGTCCGCAAGGAGTCGCGCGGCCGAATCGGCCTGCTGGTGTGCAACAACTACACGCATCGGGTCACCAGGCATGTGGCTGTCCGCTGGCTGGGTTACCGGACGACCGGGAACCGGCCGTTGCTCAGGAATGGTCTGGACATACCCGACGGCATCGCGCTCAGCCATGACGGCCACTGGATCGCCGTCAGCAGCCACGGCACCAGGGACGTGAAACTTTACCGGACGTCCCCATCGCTTGGGCCTGACAGCGAACCCACCGGCATTTTGCAGGACGCGAACTACCCGCATGGCTTGCGCTTTAGCGGCGACGGCCGACACTTGCTGGTCGCCGACGCGGGCAGCCCGATGGTACACGTCTATGACCGCGAAAGCGGCTGGGCTGGGTGCCGCGCCCCATCGCGTTCGATCGCTGTGCTCGACGAGAAAACTTTCCTGCGCGGCAGTGCCAGTCCCGAGGAAGGTGGCCCGAAAGGCCTCGACATCGACCGGTCGAACAGCGTCGTGGCGGTGACCTGCGAAGAGCAGGCGCTGGCGTTTTTTGCCCTGGCGTCACTGATCGAGCCCCAGATAGCGGCATTCGGCACGACTTAACGCGCCTTTAAACCGCCGCATCTACTCTTCACCCCGAACGCCATAGGCATCGGGACAGACAGCACAGCGCATGGCGAACCGCAGAGACAGCCGCATCGAACCCAGCTTCGAGGGCGCGCCGCAGGCGCGATCCTCCGCGGGCCTTTCGGTGAGCGAGGAGGACCGCGTCGTGCCAAGCAACCGCAAGACCTCCGCGAAACGCAAGTCGTCGAAGGCGAAATCGTCGCGCGGTGGGCGTAGCAGAAGCCGGCGTGGCCTGTTCGGCGTGCTCGGCCGCCTGTTCTACTGGTGCTTCGTGCTCGCCATCTGGGGCGGCATCGCGGTGGCGGGCACCGTGGTATATTACGGTGCCAAGATGCCGGCGGCGACGACCTGGTCGATCCCCGACCGTGCCCCCAACATCAAGATCGTCTCGGTCGACGGCCAGTTGCTCGCCAATCGCGGCATGAGCGGTGGCGAGGCCGTCGGCCTGCACGAGATGTCGCCCTATATCCCCGAGGCCGTCATCGCCATCGAGGACCGCCGCTTCTATTCGCATTTCGGCATCGATCCGATCGGCCTGTCGCGCGCCATGGTGACCAATGTGATCGGCGGGCATTTCTCGCAGGGCGGTTCGACGCTGACCCAGCAATTGGCGAAGAACCTGTTCCTGACGCCAGACCGCACGTTGGAGCGCAAGGTGCAGGAGGTGCTGCTGGCGCTGTGGCTGGAACATAAGCACACCAAGGACCAGATCCTCGAAATGTACCTCAACCGGGTCTATTTCGGCTCCGGCGCCTATGGCGTGGAGGCGGCTTCGCGGCGCTATTTCGGCAAGAGCGCGCGCGATGTCACCCTGTCAGAAGCGGCACTGCTTGCCGGCCTGCTGAAAGCGCCGTCGCGGCTGTCGCCAGCGCGTGATCCGAAGGCCGCCGAGGAGCGCTCGCAACTCGTGCTCGCAGCCATGCGCGATGAAGGCAAGATCAGCGAGAAGGAACAGAGGACCGCGATGAGCGCGCCGGCGACCCGTGCGCCGTCCTACTGGACCGGCTCGGAAAACTACGTCGCCGATACCATCATGGAGGAACTGCCCGACCTGATCGGCGACGTGCGTGGCGATATCGTCATCGACAGCACCGTCGACTTGACGCTGCAAAAGCTCGCCGAACAGTCGATCCGCAGGCTGATCGACGAAAGCGGCAAGAAACTCAACGTCACCCAGGGGACGCTGGTTTCGATCGACGATTCGGGCGCGGTGCGCGCCATGGTCGGCGGCTACGACTATTCGACCAGCCAGTTCGATCGCGCGTCCGAGGCACGGCGCCAGCCGGGCTCGGCGTTCAAGCCGTTCGTCTACATGGCGGCGCTTGAGGCCGGCCGCACGCCCGACAGCGTGCGCAATGACGCGCCGATCAAGATCGGCAACTGGACGCCGGACAATTATGGCGGCAAGTATTTCGGCAAAGTGACGCTGGCCACCGCACTGGCCAAATCGCTGAACTCGGTCGCCGCCCAACTGACGATGGAAGTTGGGCCCGGCGCCGTGGTCGAGGCCGCACACCGCATGGGCATCCAGTCGGACCTGCAGAGCAATACCTCGATCGCGCTCGGCACATCGGAAGTGACGCCGCTGGAACTGACCTCGGCCTATGTGCCTTTCGCCAATGGCGGCTACAAGCCGGAGATCCATTTCATCCGCCGCGTGGCGACCGCCGAGGGCAAGGTGCTCTACGACAGCGGCGGCGGCAGTGCACCACGCGTCGTCAAGCCTGAGATCGTCGGCATGATGAACTCGATGATGACCGGCACCGTCGAGATCGGCACGGCGAAAAAGGCGGCTTTCGCCTGGCCGTCGGCCGGCAAGACCGGTACCAGCCAGAATTCGCGCGATGCCTGGTTCGTCGGCTATACCGCCAACCTCACCACCGGCGTGTGGTTCGGCAACGATAACGGCACGCCGATGAAGAAGGTCACCGGCGGCGCGCTGCCGGCGCAGGCCTGGCACGAATTCATGGTCGCCGCGCATGAGGGCGTGCCGGTGCGGCCGCTGCCCGGTACCTGGAAATCGACACCCGCCGATACGATCGTGCCCGACGAGATACCTTCGGCCGACAACAATCAGCCGGCGCCGGTTCCCTCCGCCTCGGTTGGCCAGGCGCCGTCCGCGCAGGTGGCTGCACCAGCGACCCGACCGCCTGCGCCGGTCCGCGCGGCGCGGCCCGCCCAGACCGTCGACGCCGACGAGCTCGACATGCCCGCGGACGATGGCACCACCGCCTCTGTCAGGCACCCGGTGCCGCCGGGCAGCGTCGGCGGTCCGCTGAAGAAGCGGCAGACCTCGATCCTCGACATCATCGGCGGCGGCTAGCGGCAACTCGCCTCTCGCCAGCGTCACAGCGTTCGGCTACACCACCCGACATGGCTGAACTCGACACCAGAAAAACCATTGTGCTGACCGGCGCCAGCCGCGGCATCGGCCACGCCACGGTCAAGCGTTTTTCACGCGAGGGCTGGCGCGTCATCACCTGTTCGCGCCAGGCTTTTGCCGAGGATTGCCCGTGGCCGGCCGGCCCCGAGGACCACATCAAGGTCGATCTCGCCGATCAGGAAGATGTCGGCATCGCAGTCTCGGAAATTCGCCATCGGCTGGAGGCGCATGGCGGCCAGCTGCATGCGCTGGTCAACAATGCCGGCATCTCGCCCAAGCTCGAGGACGGCAACAGCCGCATGAACTCGATCGACACGCCGATGCATGTCTGGCGCGACGTGTTCCAGGTCAATTTCTTCGCGCCGATCATGCTGGCGCGAGGCCTGTTCAAGGAATTGGCGGCAGCCAAGGGCTCGATCGTCAACGTCACCTCGATCGCTGGCACCCGCGTGCATCCGTTCGCCGGCACCGCCTATGCGACATCGAAGGCCGCCCTCGGCTCGCTGACGCGCGAGATGGCGCATGATTTCGGTCCGCATGGCATCCGCGTCAACGCCATTGCGCCGGGCGAGATCGACACCGCCATCCTGTCGCCGGGCACGGACAAGATCGTCGAGACGATCCCGCTCAGACGCCTCGGCACCACGGCTGAGGTTGCCGACATCATCTTCTTCCTGTGCTCGCAGCAGGCATCCTATGTGACCGGCTCGGAAATCCACATCAATGGCGGCCAGCACGTCTGAGCCTGTGGGATCGGCTTAGGGCGGTTCACTGTTTCACGGAAACACCGAACCGCTCTATTTCTTTGTTTTTACGCAATTCCCCAGGGAAAGCGCTACGCGCTTTTCCCGGGAAAACCGTTTCACGCTTTTCCTGGCACTGCTCTGGCGATCTCGCGCCGCCGCTTGCTGGGGGCACGGAGCTCTCAACCTCGACGTCAGGCCGAGGATTGCTCATTCGGCTATGGTGAGAACAGCCTTGCCGCTGATACTGCGCTGTCGCAGCGCATCCAGCGCCTGGGCGACATCTGTCCAAGGCGCGGTCAAGGCCACGCGCGTGTCGAGCCGGCCGGCCGCGACCAGAGCGAGCAGCGAGGCGATGTCCGCGCCAATGCCGGAGCCAGAAGTGTAGTACGCGAAAGTCTGAAGCCTCGCCCCCTCGTGACCCGGAACGAACTGGCGGAATCCGATGGGCGTGAGTTCGCCACTGCTCGAACCGAACATGACAATGGTGCCGCCAGGCGCGACACGTTCGATCGCGTGCGCGAGGCTTTGGCCACCGACCGATTCGGTGATCAGCGAGAACGGCCCATCGGCCAGCTCGATCGACTCGACAACCTGCTCGGCCCCAAGGCCGCGGAGGTCCTCGCCGTGCCGGGCGGCGGCGACTGCGGTCACCAGCGCGCCCTGCTCGCGGGCGATCTGGATCTGAAAACGCCCGACCGCACCGCTTGCACCGGTGATCAGGACCCGCTTGCCCGCCAGGTCGCCGCCGTGGCGCAAAGTCCTCAGCGCCGTCGTGCCCGCGACCGGAAGCGTGGCGGCGGAAACGAAGCTGACGTTATCGGGTAGAACGGCGAGACGGTCGGTTGAAACCGCAACACGTTCGGCCCAACCGGCCTGGTCGACCAAAGCCGCGACGCGGGCGCCTGCGACTGGCCCGGAGCCGTCGGCGGCTGCGCGTTCGACAATCCCAACGATATCCTGGCCGGGTGTCCAGCCGTTCGGACGTATGGTGAGCAGGCGCAATTCACCGCGGTTCAACGAGGTTGCGCGGACCGAGATGAGCGCTTCGTTCGAGACCGGCTGAGGCTCGGCGAGTTCCGCGAGCCTCAGCCTGGCGGCGCTTTCGGGTGAGATGACTAAGGCGAGCATGGGTCATACCTTCCTGCTGCGTGGTGGACGCCTAGCCATCCGGATGGCTGCTACGCGTCGGTCTTGCTGGTCCGCAGGCGGCCGCTGATCGAAAAACCTTCACCAGTTCCGCGCGCTCAGACGTGCTCATTCACAAGCGAAGCCTATCGATTTTCCTCCCTGAATAATTTAGATGTTAGACCAATCGATCGCTAAAAACTGTCAATCATGAGACAACCCCTTCGCTATCCCTGGCTCAATTTCGATGTGGATGAGCTTCTGCGCCTGTGATTGCGGTGCGCGTTGACGTCACCGAGACCAGAGCGGAGGTTCCCTCCCATTGGCACCGCAAAGGCCAACTGGTCTTCGCGCTCGGAGGCGGCGTCACATGCCACGTCCCCAGCGGGCTATGGATGGTGCCGCCTCATTGCGGCGTGTGGATCCCCGGCAACATGGAGCACAGCAACGTCGCGACCGCCAACGCCCGGATCTTTTTCGTATACATCGAGCCGGGTGCCGCCGATCTGCCGGACCGGTGCTGCACCCTTTCCATCTCGCCGCTGCTGCGCGAACTGATCATCGAGCTGTCCGATGGCTTGCAGGACGATCCGGCGAGGGATGAGCTTTTGATCAGGGCGCTGCTCACCGAGTTGCCGCGTATGCCTGTCCAGCAGTTGCATCTGCCGATCTCTTCCGAGCCGCGCCTGAAGCGGATCGCCGAAGCGCTGGCGCAAGATCCTGCGGACCGCAGCACACTGGCGGAATGGGCCAGCCGCGTTGCGCTGAGCGAGAGCAGTCTCGCCCGCCTCGTGGCAAGGGAGACGGGGCTGAGCTTCGGTCGTTGGCGCCAGCAATTGCACCTGATCGTCGCAATTCGAGAACTGGCCTCCGGTGCGAGCGTACAGCAGGTCTCTGGCGATCTCGGCTATGGCTCCGTCACGGCCTTCATCACCATGTTCAAGAAGGCGCTTGGCAAGCCGCCGGCGAAATACCTCGACAGCATCACGCAAAGTGGCGGCTCTGCATTCGTAGCGTGAACTGCCCGCCTGCGAGCAGACGTCGAGATCGATACGGCAATCTGTCGCCGGCAGCGGCGATCAGTACACATGATCGTGCAGGATCGGCTCAGGCAGAGGACGGTTCAATCGCCTCTGGCTTGTGGCCGAGCACCTGTTCGACGATGCCATGGGCGATCTCACGCTCGCCCATGATTACCGTGTCGGCGCCGAGCCCCTTGAGGTGCTCCACCTCGGCATCGGAATGGGCGCGGGCGATGACGTTGATGCCGGGATTGGCGGCGCGTGCCCGCAGCACGATCTGGCCGGCCTCGAAGGCATTGGGAATGGCAAGGATCAGCCGCTTCGCCCCTTCGGGATTGGCGGCGGCGAAGACTTCGGCGTTGGCGGCATTGCCGGCTACGGTCTCGACGCCGTCGGCTTTCAGCCTGGCCAATGTCTTGTCGGCATCCTCGATGACGAGAAAGGGCAAGGCGGCTTCTTTCAAACGCCGCGCCGACCAGATTGCCGACACGGCCGTAGCCGATCAGGATGGCGTGGTTGGCAAGGCCGGCATCGGCGACGAAGCCCGGCGTGTTCGGGCCGACCAGCACTCCGGCTATGAGATAGCCGACCAGCGGCGGAATGCGGAAGCGGTTGGCGAAGGCGCCGAAGACGAAAGCCAGCCCCAGACCGGCGACGATGGTGGCGATAAGGGGCGTGTCATGCGGCATTGTCTATGGAGCGCCTTTCGAGCCAGCGATGTCGGATGTGCGCCGCCCGAAGCCGTCGCTTTTGCAATATGCTGGACGCGATGTCGTCTGCGCAACCCGCCAAGCCGCAGAATCGACGGTCAACCGCAGACAGACCGGCGGCTGGCGAAGCCGCCGGTCAGACTGAATTGCCTTCGAGCCTCCACTAGCGGCAATCGAAGGGCTTGCGATCAGGCTGCCTGCAGAAGGGCCTCGATGTCAGGTATGGCGTGGTTGGTCAGCGTCTTGGGAATTTCGGCGGCCACCTTGTCCTCGACTTCCTTGTGAAGCTTCTTGCGCATAGTCCCAAGGACCATCGGCGGCGCGACGAGGATGATCTCGTTGAACTCACCGCCATGCGCGAGCTTGTAGAGTTGGTCGGCAATCTCATCGGCGAAGCGCTCCTTGCCGAGCCGGTGCCAGTCCGTGTCCTCGACCGAACTGCGGTGCGGCGATACGCCGTCATTATACCGGCCTGGGCTGTCGCTGCCTTGCTCACGGGTGGGCGGATTGTCCTGCTCCATCTCCCGCACAACCTCGAGGTTCGGAAATTTGCTGTCGCCGACATTCTTGAGGAAGAGTGCTTTTTCACCATCAGCCACCATGATCCAGATACCGTGCTTCAGCTTGATCGTGCTCATGATGGGCTCCCTTTCTTCGCGGCAACAGCGCCATGCCGGCTTTTGGCGGCATTGACTTTCACGCGATGGGGAACGCGCCCCGGGGCGCTAATGTTCCAACCAAAAGCCGCACCGTCCGTCTGCCGGTTCGCCTCGAACGGTACTGCTCGATGAATGCGGCTTTAATCTACTAGTTTGGTAGAATTTAGAAAAAACTGTTTTGCGATATAGTCCGCTTGGCGCTAAAAGGAAGGAAATCAGGGGCCTGCGACAGCGGCTCGAATCCGCTTCTTGCACCAATGTGGAATATTTTGCTCCGAGCTGCGATGCTTTCGAAAAAGCGATTGCATCTCTGGAAGCGATGCGCGAGTGCGTTCCTTCTGGTTTCTCGCCCCCGCGCGTAGAACTGCTTGCCTGTACAGGATTCCGTTCGCATTCATGCCGCACTCCACGCCCAAGCTCAATGCTTTCCCCATCTTCATTCGGGTCGACGGCGAAGCTGTGGCCATTGTCGGCGGCGGTGATGAGGCGCTGGCCAAGGCACGCTTGATCGGGCAGTCGAGCGCAACGTTGCGCATCATTGCGGAAAACCCTCGGCCGGAGCTGCTGGCCTTCATCGCCGAGACCGGCGCGAACCTTGTGGCGGCAGCCTACGAAGCGGTGCAGCTCGAAGGCACGGTCATGGTGTTTGCCGCCAGCGGCGACGAAGCACTGGACCGTCGCGTGGCCAGGGATGCGCGCCGGCTAGGCATTCCGGTCAATGCCGTCGACCGGCCTGAACTCTGTGATTTCTTCACCCCGGCCCTGGTCAACCGCGCTCCGGTCGCAATCGCCATCGGCACCGAAGGCGCTGGCCCGGTGCTTGCACAAATCCTGCGCAGCCGCATCGACCAGATGCTGTCGCCGTCGCTTGGATCGTTGGCAACGCTCGCCGCCTCGTTGCGTGCCGCCGCCGAGAAGCTGCTGCCGAAGGGCAATGCCCGCCGTCGTTTCTGGAATGAATTCTTCGCCGGCGCTCCGGCCCGCGCGGTCGAGGCCGGCGCGCTGTCGCAGGCGCATGACGCGGCGACCGCCCTTTTGCTGTCGAACCAACCTGCTTCGGGTCACATCGCCCTGGTGGGTGCTGGTCCCGGTGCCGAGGACCTTCTGACGCTGCGCGCGCATCGTCTCATGATGGAAGCCGATGTCATCGTGCATGATGCGCTGGTGCCGGAGGCTGTCATTGCCATGGGCCGCCGCGATGCCGAGCGCCTGCCGGTGGGCAAGCGCAAGGGCTGCCACACCAAGAGCCAGGCCGAGATCAATGCGCTGCTGGTCGAACTCGGCCGCCAAGGCAAGCGCGTGGTGCGGCTGAAGTCTGGCGATCCGCTGGTGTTCGGCCGGGCCGGCGAGGAGATGGCCGCATTGCGCGATGCGGGTATCGCCTATGAGGTGGTTCCAGGCGTCACCGCGGCTTTCGCTGCCGCCGCCGATTTCGAGTTGCCGCTGACCTTGCGCGGTGTTTCCTCGTCGATGGTGTTCACCACCGGGCATGACCTCAAGGGCGATTCATTGCCCGACTGGGCCAAGCTCGCCATTTCCGGTGCCACAGTCGCCGTCTATATGGGCCGCTCGGTCGCTGCCGAGGTCGCCGGCCGGCTGATTGAAGCCGGACTGTCGCCGGATACGGCGGTGGCCGTGGTCGAGAATGCCAGCCTCGTCAATCGCCGCCGTTTTCACGGCACGCTCGCCGACCTGCCGTCGCTGGAAGCGCGCGCCGATCTTTCCGGTCCAGTCATGACCATCATCGGTGACGCGGTCGCCGGCGCCAACTTCGAACGGTCCGAGCCGCTCGCCGCACACCGGAATGAAGGCGCCTCCATGGCTGCCACCGAGGGAGTTCAGCAATGAAGATACTGACCGCCAATCGCCTCGCCGACGGCATCGCCGTCTGGTACGCAGATGGCGGCTGGGCCGAGACCGTGGACCATGCCGACCTTGCGCATGACAAGGCGGCCGAGGATCGCCTGGAGGCGATCGGCGCCAAGGCCTATGCCGCCAATGAGGTGGTCGACGTCAATTTGATCGATGCGGACCTCGTCAATGGCGTGGTCGAGCCGCTGCGGCTGCGTGAGAAGATCCGTGCCGCAGGCCCGACCATCCGCCACGATCTCGGCAAGCAGGCTGCCCAGGCGGCCTAACAAGACACCAGGCACGGGCGGACACGCCCTGAAAGACGAAGCATGTACCGTTACGATGAGTTCGATCACGATTTTGTTCAGGCCCGCGTCGCCGAGTTCAGCGACCAGGTCCAGCGCCGGCTTACCGGCGAGATCACCGAGGACCAGTTCCGGCCGCTGCGGCTGATGAACGGCGTCTATCTCCAGCTGCACGCCTACATGCTGCGCATCGCGGTGCCCTATGGCACGCTGAACGGCAGGCAGTTGCGCATGCTCGGCCACATCGCCCGCAAATACGACAAGGGCTACGGCCATTTCACCACGCGCCAGAACATCCAGTTCAACTGGCCGGCGCTGTCCGACATACCGGCGATCCTGGCTGATCTCGCAAGCGTCGAAATGCATGCCATTCAGACCAGCGGCAATTGCATCCGCAACGTCACCGCCGACCATTTCGCCGGTGCGGCCGCCGACGAGGTCGCCGATCCGCGCCCCTACGCGGAAATCCTGCGCCAGTGGTCGTCGGTACATCCGGAATTTTCGTTCCTGCCGCGCAAGTTCAAGATCGCGGTGACCGGCGCCGAGCGCGACCGCGCCGCCATCCAGACGCATGACATCGGCCTCCATCTGAAGAAGAACGCCGCCGGCGAGCTGGGCTTTGCTGTCTATATCGGCGGCGGCCAGGGCCGCACGCCCATGGTGGCGAGGAAGATCCGCGACTTCCTGCCGGAAACCGACCTTCTGTCCTACTGCACGGCGATCCTGCGCGTTTACAATCTCTACGGCCGTCGCGACAACAAGTACAAGGCGCGCATCAAGATCCTGGTGCACGAGACCGGCGTCGAGGAAATCACCCGCCAGGTCGAGGCCGAATGGCAGGAATTGAAAGAGGCCGAGCTGAAGCTGCCGGACGCCGACATCCGTGCCATCGAGGCCTATTTCGCGCCGCCGGCGCTGATCGACCGGCCCGAAGGAGACGCGGCGGTCAAGCTTGCCCGGCTGGATTCCAAGAGCTTCTCCGAATGGCTGGACCAGAACGTGGTGACGCACCGCCATCCCGATTACGCGGCGGTGACCATCTCGCTCAAGGGCATCGGCGAGGTGCCGGGCGATGCCTCGGACAGCCAGATGGAAGCGGTCGCCGATATCGCCGAAAAATATGCTTTCGACGAGCTGCGCGTCAGCCATGAGCAGAACCTGATCCTGCCGCATGTGGCGCGCGCCGACCTCAAGGCGGTCTATGACGCGCTGGTCGGCATCGGGTTGGCAACGGCCAATTCCAACCTGATATCGGACATCATCTCGTGCCCGGGCCTCGACTATTGCGCGCTGGCCACGGCGCGCTCGATCCCGATCGCGCAAGAAATCTCACGCCGCTTCGCCTCATTGGAACGGCAACGCGAGATCGGCGAACTGAAGCTGAAGATATCCGGTTGCATCAACGCCTGCGGCCATCACCATGTCGGTCATATCGGCATCCTCGGTGTCGAGAAGAAGGGCTCCGAGCTCTACCAGGTGACACTGGGCGGCTCTGCCGACGAGAACACGTCGGTCGGCGAGATCATCGGCCGCGGCTTCAGCTCTGAAGAAATCACCGACGCAATCGAGCAGATCGTCGAGACATATCTCGGCCTTCGGCTCGACAGCCAAGAAAAATTCATCGACGCCTACCGCCGTGTCGGTCCTGCGCCGTTCAAGGAGGCGCTCTATGCTGGCGAAGCCAAGGCCGCTTGATCATATTGCCGACGTCGATGACGGTGCCGCCGCCAAGGCGGCGGGGCTCGATGCGCTTTATGGTCACCTGAACGCGCGCGAGATCATCGAACGCTCGGCCCGGGACCTCTTCCACGACGAGATCGCCGCCGTGTCGTCCTTCGGCGCGGATTCGGCGGTTCTGCTGCATATGATTTCGGAGATCGACCGTACGCTGCCGGTCATCTTCCTCGACACCGGCAAGCATTTCGAAGAGACGCTGGGCTATCGCGACGCGCTTGTCGCCGATTTCGGACTGACCAACATCCGGGTGATCAAGCCGGAGGAAGCAGCGCTCGAACGGATCGACCCGACAGGCAATCTGCACCAGAGCGACACCGATGCCTGTTGCGGCGTGCGCAAGGTCGAGCCGCTGGCGCGTGGGGTCGCACCTTTCCGCGCATGGTTCACCGGCCGCAAGCGTTTCCAGGCCTCGACCCGGGCCGGGCTTGCGGTGTTCGAGGCGGTCGGCCCGCGCATCCGCATCAATCCGCTGGCGCATTGGACGACATCGGACCAGGCCGACTATATGCGCGCGCACGCCTTGCGCGAGAACCCGCTGGTCGCCTACGGCTATCTGTCGATCGGCTGTTTCCCCTGCACGCAGCCCGTGCAGCCGGGCGAGGACGCGCGCAGCGGCCGCTGGGCAGGGCACGCCAAGACCGAGTGCGGCATTCATCTGTCGGGACTGGAGAAGTCGCTGACCGACGCATCACTTTAGGCTATGCTGATCAGGTGATGCCGGCCTGCAAACGCTGGTTTCCTGCGCTTCCGGTGCTCACGTACCCAAAGTACGCTCCGCTCCGGTTCTGGGAACCATCGTCCGACGCGGCCTGACCTGAATCTCAACGCTCCCAGGATTTGGGCTTAGGAATTTTTTGATGACCGAACCGACGACACCAGAGACCCGCCTCTGGACCCCAAAGGGTTTTCGCGAGGATGAGTGGGCTCATGCCGAAAGCGCTGACGCGCTGTCGGGCAATGGCCGCTTCATTCTGCCGCTGCAGGCATTCCTCGATCTTGATCCGCAGGTACGCCGGTCCGCCAAGGAGCGCATCGGCGTCATGCTGCAGCCCGGCGACCAACTCGAGAAAATCGCGGATCTGCTTGACCAGCTGTCGCTGGTGGCGCTGGCCTTCCCGGCCTTCAGCGACGGCCGCTCCTTTTCCAAGGGCGAGTTGCTGCGCGGCCGCCATCATTTCGAGGGTGCTGTGCGCGCCACCGGGCAGGTGCTGGTCGATCAGTTGCCGCACATGCTGCGTCTCGGCTTCGACGAGTTCGAGATCTCAAATCCGGTGCTGTTGAAGCGTCTGGAAGAGGGCCGCACCGGCGGGCTGGGGGTCTATTACCAACCAGCCGAAGTGCCGGAGCTTAAAGGGCCGAAGTATTCCTGGCGGCGGATGCGCAACAGCTGAGCCGCGACAGTTCAAGATTCCCGACCCGGGTGTCCCGCAACGTTTGGTGAACCAGCCGTTGGCTAATAGCGATCGGAAGACAGCTTCTACCCAAACCAGGGCTTGCTCATTCTGGTCTTACCGATCGTGCAATTCACGCTTTCCCTTTCGCGGTCCTCCCCTTAGGATTAGGCCTATTATTTCGTAATGCGAAATAAATAGCCGCAAGGGAGGAACCGGGATGGCTGGCAAGAAGATATTGATGCTCGTTGGCGAGTTCAGCGAGGAGTATGAGATTTTCGTCTTTGAACAGGCCATGCATGCCGTTGGCCATACCGTGCACGTCGTCTGCCCCGACAAGAACGCGGGTGACGTCCTGAAGACGTCGCTGCACGATTTCGAGGGTCACCAGACCTATACGGAAAAGCCTGGTCACGACTACATCCTCAACAAGACTTTTGCCGAGGTGAAGCCGGCGGAGTACGACGCCGTCTACGCGGCGGGCGGGCGCGGCCCCGAATACATCCGCATCGACAAGCGCGTGCAGGCGCTGGTGCGGCATTTCCACGAGGCCGGCAAGCCGATCTTCACCATCTGCCATGGCGTGCAGATCCTGATCGCGGTCGACGGAGTGGTGCGCGGCAGGGAAGTGGCGGCACTGCATTATTGCGAGCCCGAGGTGACGCTGGCCGGCGGCATCTATATCGACGTGGCCCCCACAGGCGCCCATGTCGACGGCAATCTCGTTTCGGCCAAGGGCTGGCCGGGCCTGTCCAATTTCATCCGCGAATGCCTGAAGGTATTGGGCACCGAAATCCGCCATGGCGAGATATTGATGCGCGATGAGCGCCAGGCGGCCTAAACAGGGAAATCGCCAAGCCGCCGCGCCCATGGCGCGGCGATCCGGCTAGCGGTTCACGGCTCCACGGAAGCGTCGAACCGCTCTGTCTCCGGTTTTACGCCCGGACCGAGATCCGTTGCGCACTTTTCCTGGAATTGCCCTAAATTGCCAGCGCTTCGCGGAACGACACCAGCTTGCGGCGGTTTTCGTCCCACAGTGCGAGTTTTACGCAGCGCAGGCTTTCCAGCAGTGTGATGCGGCCAATGCCGCGCAGCTCCGGATAATCCCGCAGCACTTCCTGCAGCCGGTAGCACGGCACCTTGGCGGAGAGATGGTGGACATGGTGGACGCCGATATTGCCGGTGAACCAGTTCAGCAGCGGCGGCAGGTCATAATAGGACGAGCCGTGCAAGGCGGCGTGCTGGAACTCCCATTCGGAATCGTTCGCCCATTGCGTCTCTTCGAACTGATGCTGGACGTAGAACAGCCAGATGCCGGCCGAACCAGCGAGGATGACGATCGGCAGATGGACAACCAGGAACGCGCCCGGACCGACGAACCAGATGAGAACGGCCGCGGAAATGGCAATGGCGAGATTGGTGGTCATTGAAGACACCCAGGGCGTCAGGCCGCCCCGCATCATGCCCAGGGGCAGTCGTTGCTCGAAGATGAACAGCCAGATCGGCCCCAGTCCGAACATCACCAGAGGGTGGCGATAAAGACGATAGGCGAGGCGGCCTCGCCATGACATCTGTCGGTATTCGGCTACGGTCAGTGTCCTGATGTCGCCGACGCCGCGCTCGTCCAGATTGCCGGCGCTGGCATGATGCGTCGCATGCGCGCGCCGCCAGCAGTCGTAAGGCGTCAGCGTGAGAACGCCAAGCGCGCGGCCGATCCAGTCGTCGGCATAGCGATTGGCGAAGAAGGAACCATGGCCGCAATCGTGCTGGATCATGAATATCCGCACCAGGAACCCCGCCGCCGGGAGAATGAGGATCAATCCCCACCAGTGGCCATAGGCATAGGCAGCCGAGGAGAGCGCCCAGAGCGTAACGAAAGGGATGAGTGTGATGGCAAGTTCGATGGCGCTGCGCCGCCGGTCAGGCTTCTTGTAGCGCGCCAGAACTTTGAGCCATGCGCGCTTGCTGTTGGCCGCCGCCTCGGGGGAAATCATGTTCATCGTAAAACATAGGCGGCGGCGGGGCCGACCGCAAGCCAAGATCACGCAAAGTTACTGTGCGTAATTGTCGCGCGACGGATCGGATGTGAAACCCGGGCTCGGCGCCATGAATCGACCATGTCGCTATTGGCGGCCGACGGCGATGTTGCTTTCCACGCTGTCGAGGCGCTTGAGCTGTTCCCTGAAACGTTCGGGAATCTCGACTTCCGCGCGAAACGCCGGCAGGGTCCGCAGAAAGCGCTTCATCGCTTCGGTGCCGAACTGACGCCTGATCTCGACGGCGAGCCTTTCTCCTTTTTCGCCCTTGTTGCGGCTCATCACTTGGAATCCTGTGTCGGCTGCGAAACTCCTCCGGCAGGCAAATGGTTCCCCGATCACGGGGTCGTGGCAAGCAACGCCGAGGGCTATGGTAAAATTTGAATTAAGATCGAAGCAATCGCGCCGTTGCAGCCGCGTTCCGGCCGATGGCCTCCAACCGTGCTTACCCCTTGATTTTTGGCTGCCGAACCTCGATATCGGGCACAAAATCCACACTATTCGAAATGATGGGAAACGGCGATGAGCGACCAGGCAAAAGACGAACGCGCGCCAGATGAGGTCGAGCCGACCGAGGCCAATGCCGAGCGCACGGAAGGTGGCGTCGACGGCGATTATGAAGCGCTCGTGCGGTTGCTGAAGGAAAACGAGGAATTGAAGGACCGCGCGCTGCGCGTAGCGGCCGAGATGGAAAACCTGCGCCGCCGCACCGCGCGTGACGTGCATGACGCGCGCACCTACGCGGTTGCGAATTTCGCCCGCGACATGCTGTCGGTGTCGGACAATCTGCGCCGGGCGCTCGACGCCATACCGGCCGAGGCCAAAGCATCGGGCGATGCCGGCTTCAAGGCGCTGATCGAAGGCGTCGACCTGACCGAGCGCGCCATGCTGTCGGCCCTGGAGCGGCACGGGGTCAAGAAGCTTACTCCCGAAGGCGAGAAGTTCGATCCCAATTTCCATCAGGCGATGTTCGAAGTACCCAATCCCGACGTGCCGGCCAACACGGTGGTCCAGGTCGTGCAGCCGGGCTATTCGATCGGCGAGCGCGTGCTGCGCCCGGCCATGGTCGGCGTAGCCAAGGGCGGCCCGAAGGTCGCGGCTTCCGAAGCGCCTGTCGAGCCGGGACCGGTCAATGAGCAGGCCGAGAAGGATGCGTAAGTCAAGGGAATAGGGAATAGGCAGTAGGGCAGTAGGGCAGTAGGTAAACGGAGCCGTATCAATCGTACGGCTTCGTGATAATTCTAATCCTATTCCCTATTCCCTATTTCCTTGGCCCGCCATGAACCCGATCGCGCTTCTCGACTATGCCGGCGTTGCCGTCTTCGCCGCGACCGGGGCGCTTGCCGCCTCGCGCAAGCAGATCGACATCATCGGTTTCCTGTTCCTGGCCAGCGTCACCGGAATCGGCGGCGGTACGTTTCGCGATGTCATCCTCAACCTGCCGGTGTTCTGGGTCGCCAACCCCAGCTATGTGCTGATCTGCGCGGCGGTTGCGGCGTTGGTCTTCTTCAGCGCGCACCGGGTCGAGTCGCGCTGGAAATTGCTGCTTTGGCTCGACGCTGTCGGTCTGGCTGCGTTTTCGGTGATGGGCGCCGCCAAAGGCCTTGCCATCACTGGTTCGCCGGTCGTTGCGACCATCACCGGCGTGCTCACTGCCACCTTCGGCGGTATCCTGCGCGATCTGCTGGCCGGCGAACCGTCGGTGCTCTTGCGGCCTGAAATCTACGTTACCGCGGCACTCGCCGGTGCGGCCCTGTTCACGCTCGGGGATCTTGCCGGGCTGCCGCCCCTGGCGTCTGGGCTGATCGGCTTTGCCGCGGCCTTCGTGGTGCGCGGCGGCGCGCTCAAATTCGGCTGGGCCTTTCCGTCCTACAAGAGCCGGCCCGGTCGACGGCCGGAAGATATTCCGTGAGAATGAGGGCGAGTAGGGAGTAGCAGTTCGCAGAATTGCGGCGTAGCTCTCGCTATTCGCCAGCATCAGGCAGCGAAGCGCTGCGCCTCTCCGCCATAGTAGTTGACGTAGCGGGCGCCGATTTCCTTGACCGGCATCACCACGAAGACGTCGACCGTCGAGAATTCGCGGTCGACGACGCAGCCGTCGCCGATGCGGGCGCCGACGCGCAGGTAACCCTTGACCAAAGGCGGCATTGCCGCAATCGCTGCCTTGGCATTGACTGCCTCGATCGGCATCAGATCCATCGAGCAGTAGCGCCCCGACACGGCGCGCACGTCCCAGGCCGAGTTGGTCCGGCAATGGTGGGCAAGATAGGTGAGCGCCTCGGCATGCGCCGCCGGCACGGTGCCGTGGAAGGAGGCGCAGCCGGTCATCACACCGATTTCGTAATGGTTTATGTAGGCCCAGATGCCTTGCCACAACGCCTCGATGGTGCGCTTGGAGCGGTATTCGGGCAATACGCAGGAGCGGCCGAGTTCGAGAAAGCGCTGGCCTGGGTGGCGGGCGATGAGCTTGGTCAGCTCGAATTCGCCTTCGGAATAAAAGCCTCCTGCGGCGGCCGCGATCTCTTGCCGCAGCAGCCGGTAAGTGCCGACGATGCGGCGGTGTTCGGGGCCGGAAAGCGAGGTGTCGAAGACGAGCAGATGGTCGCAGTGGGGATCGAACCGGTCGGCATCACGGCGATCCTGCACCGGAAACAGATCCTTCCTGGCGCCTAGTTCGTCGTAGAACACCCGGTAGCGCACTTCCTGCGCGGCCGCGATCTCGGCCTCGTTGCGGGCGAGCCGCACTTCGAGATTGCCTATGCGGCCGAGTGCTGCGCCCTTCATGACGGAATCGACCTTACGTCCGGCGAGCAAGGCGCTGCTGCCGTTCGGCCGAGTGTCACATTCCGGCATAACTGTATGCACGAGTGATTCTCCTTCGAGCCATCCCTCTTGGCACGGGGATACGGTGTAGGTGCAACAGGATTGTGACAGTACCGTGATACGAGGTCGCGGGCAATACTTCGTCGGCTGGCGAATGCGGTCAACCGGCTATGCTACATAAGGAACTGTCGCCCGCGTGCCGGAGAAAACCGGCTCAGGCGGCGACCTGTCCTTCGACGGCGTTGACCAGGGCGTCGGGGTCGAGCGGCTTGGTGACGAAGCCGCTGGCGCCGTGGGCAAGCACGGCATGGCGGGTTTTTTCCTGGCTGTCTGCCGACAGCACCATGATCGGCACCGGCGGCACGGCTGTTTCCTCCTCATGGCGGCGAATGGCGGCAATGGCGTCCAGCCCGTCCATGACCGGCATGTGCAGGTCCATCAGCACCACATCGAAACGCTGCTTGTGCCCGGCGCCGATGACGGCCTCGACGGCGGCCTTGCCGTTGCCGACCACCTTGACCCGATGCCCCGCTTTCAGCAGCGTGGCGCGGGCAAGCATGGCGTTGATGTCATTGTCCTCGGCTATCAGCACGGACAGGCCCTGTTGGCGGTCGCCGGCGGCGCGAAACGCCGCGGTGCGGCGCTTTTCCGGCTGCGGCTGGGCAGGTGCCGGCGCATGGCTGCTCAGAAGGACACGCAAAAGTGTCCCGCCGCGCACCGGTCGGGCAAGGAAGGTCGCATAACCGTTGGCGCGGAATTCGCCAAGCATGCCGCGATCGGTCGGCGCGATCAGCGTAATCGCCTCGCAATCGGAAAAACCGCTCTGGCGTAGCCGCTTGAGCAGCCTGCCGTCACCGCCTTCCATCGCCGCATCGATCAGAAGCACGTCGCAGCCGTCGGCTAAGGACGCGGCCTGCGCGACCGTGGTGGAGACATCGGCCGCGCCGCCGCTGGCACGAATGGTCATTGCGATGGCGTCGGCCTCGGTGGCATTCTTGGACAGGATCACCGCGCGCCTGCCGGCAAGCGCGTTCAGCCGGCTCTGTGGCGGCTCGGTGGCCGAAATGGCGGGAATTTCGAAGACGAATTCCGATCCCTGGCCAAGCCGGCTGGAGACCGAAATCGTGCCGCCCATGGCGGCCACCAGGCGCCTGGAAATGGCAAGTCCCAAACCCGCCCCGCCATGGGTGCGCGTCGAGGTGCCGTCGGCCTGCTCGAACTCCTCGAAAATGCGCTCCATGTCCTCGTCGCGCAGGCCGGGGCCGGTATCGGCGATGGTGAAGCAGATGCGATCGGTCGTCTCCGTGCGGGCGCGCGCGATGCTGACCAGCACACCACCGCTGTCGGTGAATTTGATGGCGTTGCCGATGAGGTTGAGCAGCACCTGCCTGACACGGCCTGGATCGGCCGTGATCATCTGCGGTACGTCAGGCTCGACGTGGCAACCCAGACCAATGTCCTTGGCGAAGGCGCGCGCGGCCAGGAGCTCGACGATGTTGTCGGCGATCTCGCGCACGGACATCGGCTGCGGTTCCGGATCGAAGCGCCCGGCCTCGATCTTGGAGTAGTCGAGCAGATCCTCGATCAGGGCGAGCAAGGCGCTGGCCGAGGTCGAGATGGCGCCGACATAGGTCTGCTGCTCCGGCGACAGGCTGGTGTCGGCCAGGAGCCGCGCCATGCCCATGATGCCGTTCATCGGCGTGCGGATTTCATGGCTGACGGTGGCGAGGAAACGCGATTTGGCCTGGCTGGCGTATTCGGCCCGCTCGCGGGCGGTGATCAGCGAGGATTCGGCCCGCTTGCGGGCGGTGATGTCGCGGGCGATGGCGCGATGCGAGGCGGCACCGCTGTCCTTGTCGCGCACCGACAGCTCGATCCAGGAGAACCAGCGTGGGCCGCTCGGCGTGCGGATGGCGACGTCGGTCGAGCTCAGGCACTCATGGTCGGAAAAAGCGGCATCGGGAACGATGCCGACCTCGATGCCGAATTCGGCCAGTGTTTTGCCGGCAAGGTCGCGCTGATCGGTTTCGACGAGATCGGCGAACACCTTGTTGGCATAGACGATGTAGCCGTCGCGGTCTCGATGGATGACGAGATCGCCAAGCGCGTCGATGAGACCGCGAAAGCGTTCCTCGCTTTCCTGCATTTCCCACATGCGATCGGCCAGCGTCTCGATTTCGGCACGGCTTTTGGCGCTGGTTTCGTCATGCAGCGCCGCGCTGCGGTTTTGGCCCTGTCTGGCGCGCAGATGCATGGCAAGGCCGGCGATGCCGGTTGCCAGCAATGCGAGGCTGATGAAGACCGGGGCCCCGGTCAGATGCGCCAGGCCCGCCAGCACGACGATGGCAATGAAGGTCAGGAAAGGCAAGCCTTCGCGCCCGGTCAATTGCGGCTCCGGCACCAGCGGTGGGGGGGGGGCCCAACGCCCCCCCCGCGGGGGGGGCGGGGGGGGGGGGGGGGGGGGGGGGGGGGGGTGGGTTGGGGGTTGGGGGCGGGAGGGGAAATAAAAAGAAGACACACAATATTTGTGT
>NZ_JAMYTH010000030.1:0-76818 GCF_040322415.1 Mesorhizobium sp. M0152 | reverse complement strand
TTATACTCACAAGTCCCGCGGGCGCACTTCCTCGGGGGTCCCGCGTCTCACCCCCCTACTGGTTTATTTATTTTTTTGGGGGGGGGGGGCTGTATTCCCCGCCCACCTCGATCTCCGTCGGCGTACCGCCGCAGAAATCGAGCACCAGTCTGGTTGCAAGCTCCACGCCGGGCACCATGAATTCAGGGTCGACGCCGCGTTCGAAACGGTAGCGCGCATCGGTGATGATGCCGAGCGTGCGGCCAGTGCGCGCCGTGGCGATCGGATCCCAAAGTGCGGATTCGATCAGCACGTCTGTCGTGTTCTCGTCGCAGCCGGAATGCTCGCCGCCCATGATACCGGCGATCGATTCGACGCCATCGTCGTCCGCGATGACGCACATTTCCGGCGTCAGCGTGTATTCGCGGCCGTCGAGCGCCAGCACCTTCTCGCCGTCGCGCGCGCGGCGCACGACGAGATTGCCTGCAACCTTCTTGGCGTCGAACACATGCAGCGGTCGCCCGCGGTCGAAGGTGACGTAATTGGTGATGTCGACCAGCGCGCTGATCGGCCTCAGCCCAATGGCGATCAGACGCTGCTGGAGCCATTTTGGCGACGGGCCGTTCTTGACGCCTCTCACCAGCCGCAGCGCAAAGCCGGGGCAAAGCTCGGGCGCCTCGATCTCCACCTTGACCGGGCACATGCCATTGCCGACATGCGGCATGATCGCGCCGCCGATGAGGCGGCCGAGACCGCTCGCCGCGAGATCCCTGGCGATGCCGTAGACGCTGGTGGCGTCCGGCCGGTTCGGCGTCAAATTGATCTCGATGACTGGATCGTCGAGGTGCGCATAAGCGGCGAAGCTGGTGCCGACAGGCGCATCCTCAGGCAGGTCGATGATGCCGTTGTGCTCGTCGGAAAGCTCCAGCTCGCGCTCGGAGCACATCATGCCATGGCTCTCGACACCCCTGATCTTGCCGACCGTCAGCGTCACATCGATGCCGGGCACATGAGTGCCGGGCGCGGCAAAGGCGCCGATCAGTCCCGCGCGGGCGTTTGGCGCGCCGCACACCACTTGCACGGGCGGCTTACCGTCGCCTGTGTCGACGGTCAGCACCCGCAGCCGGTCGGCATCGGGATGCTGCACAGCCGTCAGCACCTTGGCGATGACGAAGGGTTTCAGGCCCGACTTGTCGTCGACATGCTCGACTTCGAGGCCGATCGAGGTCAGCCGCTCGACGATCTCCGCGAGCGTGGCGTCGGTCTCAAGATGGTCCTTGAGCCAGGAGAGGGTGAATTTCATGATGCTATTCCGTCATATCTGGCGGCAGGAATTTTCCGGGCCATTACGCGCTCAATCCGCCGAACAGCGTCGGCATGTCGAGCGGCCTGAACCCGTAATGCGACAGCCAGCGCACGTCGGCGTCGAAGAAGGCGCGCAGGTCCGGCATGCCGTATTTCAACATGGCGATGCGGTCGATGCCCATGCCCCAGGCAAAGCCCTGATATTCGTCCGGGTCGAGCCCGCCATGGCGCAGCACGTTGGGGTGCACCATGCCGCAACCGAGGATTTCCATCCAGTCGGAACCTTCGCCGAAGCGCACTTCGCCCGGCCGCGAGCGGTCGCACTGGATGTCGACCTCGAGGCTCGGCTCGGTGAACGGGAAGAAGGACGGCCGGAAGCGCATCTTGACCTGCGGCACTTCGAAGAAGGCCTTGCAGAATTCCTCCAGCACCCACTTCATGTTGGCGACATTGGCCGTCTTATCGATCACCAGCCCCTCGACCTGATGGAACATCGGCGAGTGGGTGGCGTCGGAATCCTGCCGGTAGGTCTTGCCGGGAATGACGATGCGGATCGGCGGCTTCTGCTTCTCCATGGTGCGGATCTGCACCGGCGAGGTGTGCGTGCGCAAAAGCTTGCGCTCGCCCTTCTCGTCCGGCTGGAAGAAGAAGGTGTCGTGCATCTCGCGCGCCGGATGGCCTTCCGGGAAATTCAGCGCGGTGAAATTGTAATAGTCGGTCTCGATGTCGGGACCTTCGGCGATCGAGAAGCCGAGATCGCCGAAGATCGCAGCGATTTCGTCGATGACCTGGCTGATCGGGTGGATGCGGCCGCGCTCGGCCGGCGACTGCCGCACCGGCAGCGTCACGTCGACCCTTTCAGCGGCAAGGCGCGCGGTGATCGCCATGTCCCTGAGCTCAGCCTTGCGGGCCGTCAGCGCCTCGGTGACGCGGTTCTTGAGGCCGTTGATAACTGGGCCTTTGACCTGACGCTGCTCGGCACTCATCGCGCCGAGCGTCTTCAGCATTTCGGAGATCGATCCCTTCTTGCCAAGGGCCGCGACGCGCACGGCCTCGATCGACGCCTCGTCGGCGGCCGACGCGATGTCGGCAAGAAGCGAATCTTCCAGGGCTTCAAGATTTCCAGCAGTGGCGTTCACGGCGAAGCTCTCTCGATCGGGCGACCCGCCACCATCAGGCGTGTCACCAATTTGGTTACATCAGGGTCAAAAAAAGAACCCGCGCCAGCCGTGCCAGCGCGGGTTCCCCAAATCAGAATTTAGAATGCTTGGGAAGCGCTGGTCTTAGGCGACAGCGCTTTCAAAGGCATTCGGGGTGGTGTTCTTGAGGTACTCAAGAGCTACCTTGGCCTTGGCGACGAGTGCGGCGAAAGCCTGCGGCTCGTGGATGGCCATATCCGACAGGATCTTGCGATCGATCTCGATGCCGGCCTTGTTCAAACCGTCGATGAAGCGGCCATAGGTCAGGCCGTGCTCGTGGGTCGCGGCATTGATGCGCTGGATCCACAGCGCGCGGAACGAGCGCTTGCGGTTCTTGCGGTCGCGGTAAGCGTATTGCAGCGACTTTTCCACCGCCTGCTTGGCGATGCGGATGGTGTTCTTGCGGCGGCCGTAGAAGCCTTTCGCGGCTTTCAGGACCTTCTTGTGCTTGGCGTGCGAGGTGACGCCTCTCTTTACGCGTGCCATGTCATGATCTCCTTAAAAGCAATTCCAGGAAAAGTGTCTTGCGGTTTTCCGTTCGGAATTGCGTAAAACTAATGCGTGTCCGGACCGAATGCCTTAGAGGCCGTTCGGCAGAAAATTCTTGATGACCTTCTTGCCATCCGGTTCAGCCAGAACCATCGTGCCGCGGGCATTTCGAATGAACTTGTTGGAACGCTTGATCATGCCGTGACGCTTGCCGGCCGCAGCCGACAGGACTTTACCCGTACCTGTGATCTTGAACCGCTTTTTGGCGGCGGATTTGGTCTTCATCTTGGGCATTTTGCTACTCCGTATGGTGTGCGCACTATCGCGCTTTTTGTTCGCTTCAGGCCGACCAAAGCCCGAAAAGCAAATGAAACCGCCACGGCATGCCCTGCCGGGCGGTTTTCTTGGAACGGCGGTCCTATACGTCAAAGCAGGCGACTGTGCAACACCTGCATGGATGCGACCTCTGCCCCCGGTCAGGGCAGCGTGAACAACACCGGCAAAACACCCGACTGCTGGGCGCCGTCGATCAGTTCGAAAGCCGGCAGCGCGACGAGAAACACCAGCCCGTCGAGCATCGTGGTCAACAGCAAGCGCGGCTTGAAGCTGCCGGTATCGCCCTCCTGGTACAGTGAGAGCTTCGGGAAAAAGCGCGGCACCCTCGCCAGGTAGGCCTGGTATGGCGCGCCGAGCGCTTCCTTGAGGAACTTCTCCTCGCGCAGGATGACGATGTGAAAGGCGCCCGCGCACAGCAGCGCGAACAGGATGATGCCGGAAAACGAGCCGATCTGCGCGCCGACGCCGGCCGCGGCCACGGTCGAGAACACATAGAGCGGGTTGCGGGTGATCGAGTATGGCCCGCCCGTCACCACTTCGGAAGATTTGCGCCCGCCTATGTAGAGCGTCGCCCAAAGGCGCCCCACGATGCCGAGAAAAATCAACAGCACGCCGAACATCTCGATGGACTCGTGCACCAGCGTTTCGGGAGGGAAGGCCGATTGCCCGAACAGCAGCGCCGCGAACAGCACCGCCACGAGCACGGCAAGCACGATCCTGCGTATCTGCTGGTAGTTACCCAGCCCGTACTTGAATTCTTTGTCCAAGATTGGAATCCGATCGTCGAGGAGCCTAATGCATGTCGCCCAAAAAATGGCCCCGGTTTTGGGAGGACGACATGCATAAAAACAGAGCCGGCGATCGCAGCTGTGGCCAGGAAGCGGCGTCCCGCCGATCGCCGGGACGCCGTGTAACACAATTCAGGCGAATTTGGAGCGCGGTGCCACGCCTAACCCTATCGTGATCCAAGCAGATCCGCAAAAGTGCCGCACGGTTTTGCGATGAGAACCTGCGGCACTGAAGAAACCTGCGCGGACGACGCGTTGGCGAAGCGAGCGTAGCCTGCTTAGCGCGGTGCCAGAACCATCATCATCTGGCGACCTTCGAGCTTCGGCTCTGCTTCGACCTTGGCGATGGTAGCCACTTCCTCGCGCACCTTGTTCAGAAGCTGCATGCCGAGCTCCATATGCGCCATCTCGCGGCCACGGAACCGCAGCGTCAGCTTGACCTTGTCGCCTTCCTCGAAGAAGCGGCGAACCGCTTTCATCTTGGTCTCGTAGTCATGGCTGTCGATGTTCGGGCGCATCTTGATCTCCTTGATCTCGATGACCTTCTGGTTCTTGCGTGCCTCGGCCGCCTTCTTCTGGTTGGCGTATTTCAACTTGCCGAGATCGAGGATCTTTACGACGGGGGGAACCGCATTGGGCGATATCTCGACGAGATCGAGCCCTGCCTCCTCGGCGAGCAGCAATGCGTCGTTGATGGAAACATCGCCACGGTTCTGGCCTTCGGCGTCGATAAGCTGGACCCGGGGAACCCGGATGTCACGGTTGGAGCGCGGGCCATCCTTGGTCGGCGCCGCTGCTTTGAAAGGTCTGCGAATGGTCGTGGTCTCCTTGGCCGTTTCGTTCAGGATTTGCAAGTTTTGATGCGTGGACGCGCAATGTGGTGAGCGCGCGGGCGGAGTCAATAGCACAGCATTGATAGGAAATCACCTGATCGCTGGCCTGCACCAAACAAAGAATGGGTGCGAGCACTTTTCGCCACGCCACCGGCTGTGCCACAAGAGCCCGCACCAAAGGACGGCGCGAGGAAAAAGCCATGACTGCCCCTGCCTTTCTGGATGTCGACGGATCGAGTATCGCGGTGCGCCATATGGCGGGCTCGGCTCCTGGCGTCGTCTGGCTCGGCGGCTACAAGTCGGACATGCTGGGCACGAAGGCCGAGACGCTTGCTGACTGGGCGGGAAAAGAAGGCCGCGCCTTTCTGCGCCATGACTATTCGGGCCACGGCGAATCCGGCGGCGCCTTTGCCGATGGCACGATCTCGAAATGGCTTTCGCAGAGCCTTGCGGTATTCCGGCATTTCACCCAGGGCGATCAGATCCTGGTCGGCTCGTCCATGGGCGCCTGGATCGCGCTGCGCATGGTGCAGGAATTGCGCAAGGCAGGCGACACCAGCGTCGTCGGCCTGGTGCTGCTGGCGCCGGCGCCGGATTTCACCGCTGAACTGGTCGAACCGGCGCTGACCGAGGCGCAAAAGCGCGACCTCGCTGGAAAGGGCTACTTCGAGGAGCCGTCCGACTATTCCGCCGAGCCTTATATCTACACGCGCGCGCTGATCGAGGACGGCCGCGACAACCTTGTGATGACGGGTCCGATCGACACCCATTGCCCGGTTCACATCCTGCAGGGACTGGCCGATGCGGACGTGCCGGCGAGTCACGCCTTGAAGCTGGTCAGCCTGCTGCCGGCCGACGACGTGACATTGTCGCTTATCCCCGATGGCGACCATCGCCTGTCGCGGCCGCAGGATCTCGACATGCTGGTGCGCGTGGTAGGCGACATGGTCGGGCGAGGCAGGTGAGAATGCGCCTTTCCATTCCGGTATCGGCCTTCGTCGCGGCGATCGTCGGCTTCGGCGGCACCTTGGCCATCGTGATCGCTGCCGCCAAGGCGGTCGGTGCGACACAGATCGAGACGGCGAGCTGGGTAACCACCATTTGCCTCGCCATGGCGATCGAATGCCTGTGGCTGTCATGGCGCACGAAGATGCCTGTCATCACCGCCTGGTCGACACCGGGCCTTGCGCTGATTGCGGCATCGAGCGGCTTTTCGATGGGCGAAGCCGTCGGCGCCTTCATCGTCACCGGTATCCTTTTGATCGCCACCGGGCTGTTTCGGCCATTGACGAAACTGATCTCGAGGATACCGCCCTCCGTTGCCTCGGGCATGCTGGCCGGCATCGTCGTCACCTTCGCCCTCAACGCGGTCAAGACCGTTCCGGTCGATCCACGGCTGATCTTGCCGCTGATCGCGGTCTTCTTCGTCATCCGCCTGTTCAATCCGGCGCTTTCTGTGCTGGCGGTTCTGGTCGGCGGCGGCCTCGCAGCCTTCCTGACCGGCCGTGTCGGCGGCCTGCCGGCACCGGAACTGTCGACGCTGACGCTGATTGCTCCTGACTTCACCGCCAAGGCGATCGTCGGCCTGGCGCTGCCGCTCTATCTCGTCACCATGGCCTCGCAGAACCTGTCGGGTCTCGCCGTGCTGCGCGCTGCCGGCTACCACCCGGAGCCCGGCCCGCTGATCGGCG
This sequence comes from Mesorhizobium sp. M0152, assembly GCF_040322415.1. Lineage (NCBI taxonomy): Bacteria > Pseudomonadati > Pseudomonadota > Alphaproteobacteria > Hyphomicrobiales > Phyllobacteriaceae > Mesorhizobium > Mesorhizobium sp. M0152. The sequence goes on along the minus strand of NZ_JAMYTH010000030.1, from coordinate 70,198 downwards.
TCACCGGCCTGTTTTCGCTGCTGTCGGCACCGTTCGGCGGCTCGACCACCAATCTGGCGGCGATCTCGGCGGCGATCTGCACCGGACCGGACGTCCACCCCGATCCCGCCGAGCGCTGGAAGACCGGGCCCTTCTATGCGCTGGCCTATCTTGTCTTCGCTATTTTCGGCGCTTCGCTGGTGGCGATCTTCACCGTCCTGCCGCAGAGCCTGATCGTGCTGGTTGCGGGTCTCGCGCTGATGGCGTCGCTCGCCAACGCACTGTCGATCGCGCTGAAGGAAGAGGGGGATCGCATGGCCGCCACCGTCACCTTTGTCGTCACCGCATCGGGGCTGACGCTGTTCGGCGTCGGCGCGGCGTTCTGGGGCCTGATTGCCGGGCTGGTCGTGCTTTTCCTCGATACGATCAAAAAGCAATAATCATTTCATAAGCTTGTCCGGTTTTAGCGAACATTGTCTTGAATCGCCGTTTTCTCCTTCCCATTTCGATTCCACGCAGCCGGTCCTGGCTGTCTCCAACCGAAGGAATGGGAGAAAATGAACACATCTGCATTGATCCGCCCGGCTTGGACGCCGGCAACCATCGCGCTGATGGTGATCGGCTTCATGGTGTTCTGGCCGCTCGGCTTCGCCATGCTCGCCTACATCATCTGGGGCGACCGGCTCGACGGCTTCAAGCGCGACGTCAACCGCGCGACGGACGGCATCTTCGCCGGCTGCCGCCGCGGGTCTGACAAGGCCGCCCGCTGGGGTCACGGCTCCGCCCGCACCGGCAACGTCGCTTTCGACGACTGGCGCGAGAAGGAGCTTGAGCGCCTTGCCGAGGAACGCCGCAAGCTCGACGACATGCTGACCGAGTTCGACGACTACGCCCGCGAATTGCGTCGCGCCAAGGATCAGGACGAGTTCGACCGCTTCATGGCCAACCGCAACAAGTCGACGGCAGCGACGAAGAGTGGTCCGAGCGCAGGGACGACGCCGACCAAGCGCGGCAAAGGCTCGAACCTGCTTGACGACTGACGCATAGACCCGAAAATCGTATCGAGTTTCGGAAAGTACGATGCGTAGGTTCAAAGGTGTTAGAGCATACTTCGTGCGTCCAATCGGATGCACGTCGCTCTAATGGCCGGGCGACAGGCCAACGTATAATGACGGCGTCGCGCAAGCGGCGCCGTTTCTTTTTTGTTCTATTCGTTTTTCTCGAATCGCGTATCGTCCGGCCATGACCCTCGGATTCTTCCGCAATCTGACCAAGCCTAAACCCACGCCCGTCGTCGAGCGCGAATATTGCGTCGCCGGCCGCACGCTGCCGCTCAAGATCGTCGAGAGCGCCAGGGCGCGGCGCCTGACCCTGCGCATCGATTCCGGCGGCCAGGGGCTGCGCATCACCGTGCCGCCGGGTCTGCGTCGCGGCGAGGTGGAAAAGTTCCTCGAGCGCCATCAGGATTGGCTGGAGCAGCGGCTGGCCAAGGTGCCGACGCGGCCGCAGGTGCGGCCGGGCATCAAGGTTCCGGTGCGCGGCGTGCCCCACCGCATCGTCCATGAACCATCGAAACGCGGCACCGTCACCGTGTCGCGCGATGAGCGCGGTCCGCTGCTGATCGTGCATGGCGAGCGCATACACCTGCCGCGCCGCGTCGCCGATTTCCTCAAACGCGAGGCCAAGCGCGAAATCGAGAAGCTGGTGGTCAAACACACCGAGGCGATCGGCAAACGCGCCAAGGCGATCCGCTACAAGGACACTTCCAGCCGCTGGGGGTCGTGCACCTCCGACGGCAATCTGTCGTTTTCCTGGCGCATCATGATGGCGCCGCCGCCGGTCATAAACTATCTCGTCGCGCATGAGGTGGCCCATCTCAAGGAGATGAACCACGGCCCGAAATTCTGGAAATTATGCGAGAAACTCTGCCCCGACACCGACCGCTGCAAGGATTGGCTGAAGCGCAATGGCGGCGCGCTGCAGGCGATCGTGTTCGAGTAGCGTGGGGAAGGCGCGTCGAAGGCACTCTGCCCTGCTGCAAACCTGGAGATTGGCGAGGCCACGCGAAGGCACGGTAGCCGCCCAGGAGAATCTCAATCGTCATTCGCCGCGTTGAGTTCCTCCGGCCGCAGCCCTTCTTCGCCATGGTGCGGCCACGGCAGGAAATTCCGGTCGAATGCATCGCTACCGAAATAATCCAGGGCCCGATGCGCTTCGGCGCCGTTGAATGCCGCCTTGTCCATCAGATGCGCGATCACCTCGCGCGCTTGCGCGATCTTCTGCCTGAGTTCGGCAACGGTTCTGTCGGCCATGATCGTGCTCCCGCCTTGCATCCAGTCTATCGATAGGTAGGGCCTTTGGCCTCGCCCGGCAAACAGTATGCTTTTTCTCGACTCTGCCTCGATTTCATGCCAATTCCCCGCCATGGCGCTCGACATCAAGATTTGCGGCTTGAAGACCGACCAGGCAATGGCCGCGGCACTCGCCGGCGGCGCCAGCCATGTCGGTTTTATTTTCTTCGCGAAAAGCCCTCGCTATGTCGAGCCGGTGGAAGCCGGCCGTCTGCGCCAAGCGGCGCGCGGCAAGGCCAAGGCGGTGGCTGTCACCGTCGATGCCAGCGATGCCTTCCTGGCTGAGATCGTCGAAAGAATGCAGCCCGACATGTTGCAGCTGCACGGTTCGGAAACGCCGCAGCGCGTGGCCGAGCTGAAAGCCCGCCATGGCCTGCCTGTCATGAAGGCGCTGCCGCTCAGCGAAGCCGCCGATCTCGAACGGATAAAGCCGTTCATCGGCGTTGCCGACCGGTTCCTGTTCGACGCCAAGCCGCCGAAAGGCTCCGAGTTGCCGGGCGGCAATGGCGTTGTCTTCGACTGGCGCATTCTCGCCGGCCTTGACGCCGGCGTCGATTACATGCTTTCCGGTGGGCTCAACGCCGCCAATATCGGCGATGCCCTTCGGCTTGCCAGCCCGCCCGGAATAGACATTTCGTCAGGCGTGGAGAGCGGGCCCGGCGTCAAGGATCCGGCGCTGATCGAGCAGTTTTTCCGGGCCGTCAGGGCAGCACGCGACAATCGCGCCGCCTGACCGGCTCAAACCAGAGCATGCCCCCGGAAAGTGGGAACCGGCTTTCCGACTAGGACATGCCCACACATCAAGGCCAGGAGATCGGCGATGAACAAGCCGGCGACACCCAATTCCTTCCGCACCGGACCCGACGAACAGGGCATGTTCGGCATTTTCGGCGGTCGTTTCGTCGCCGAAACGCTTATGCCCTTGATCCTCGACCTGGAGCGGCACTGGAACGAGGTCAAGAACGATCCGGATTTCAGGGCTGAACTCACCGATCTTTCGACCCACTATGCCGGGCGGCCGTCGAAGCTTTATTTCGCCGAGGGCCTTACCAGGCATTTGGGCGGCGCAAAAGTCTATCTCAAGCGCGAGGACCTGAACCACACCGGCTCGCACAAGATCAACAACTGCCTGGGCCAGATCCTGCTCGCCAAGCGCATGGGCAAGAAGCGCATCATCGCCGAGACAGGCGCCGGCCAGCATGGCGTTGCTTCCGCCACCGTCGCGGCCCGCTTCGGCTTCCCTTGCGTCGTCTATATGGGCGCCACCGACGTCGCCCGCCAAAGCCCCAACGTGTTCCGCATGAAGCTGCTCGGCGCTGAAGTGCGGCCGGTCACTTCAGGTCACGGCACGCTGAAGGACGCCATGAACGAGGCGTTGCGCGACTGGGTGACCAATGTCGAGGACACTTATTACCTCATCGGCACCGCCGCCGGCCCGCATCCGTACCCCGAACTGGTGCGCGATTTCCAGTCGGTGATCGGCACCGAGGCGCGGGCGCAGATCCTCGAGCAGGAAGGCCGGCTGCCGGACACCATCATCGCCGCCGTCGGCGGCGGCTCCAACGCCATCGGCCTGTTCCATCCTTTCCTCGACGACAGGCAAGTCCGCATCATCGGCATCGAGGCGGGCGGCCGTGGTCTCGACGGCATCGAGCATTGCGCCTCGATGAACGCCGGCGCACCGGGCGTGCTGCACGGCAACCGCACTTATTTGCTGCAGAATTCCGACGGCCAGATCATGGACGGCCATTCGATCTCGGCCGGACTGGATTATCCCGGCGTCGGCCCGGAGCATTCCTGGCTGCGCGACTCGGGCCGCGTCGAATATGTGCCCATCCTCGACGACGAGGCGCTGGAAGCCTTCAAGCTGACGACGCGCGTCGAAGGCATCATTCCGGCGTTGGAATCGGCGCATGCCATCGCGCATGCGGTGAAGATCGTGCCCGCCATGGACAAGGACCAGATCGTCATCGTCAACCTGTCCGGTCGTGGCGACAAGGACGTGCATACGGTGGCCTCGATGCTGGGCATGGAGATCTAGGCCCTTTGGACAGTTTCGATTTGGAGTTGACTATGAGCAAAATTCGTCCAAAGGGCCAGACATGACCACCCGCATCGACCGCCGCATGGCGAAGCTCAGGAACGAAGGCCGCCCGGCGCTCGTCACCTATTTCATGGGTGGCGACCCCGACTATCAGACGTCGCTGTCGATCATGAAGGCGCTGCCGGCGGCAGGCTCCGACATCATCGAGCTCGGCATGCCGTTTTCCGACCCCATGGCCGACGGCCCGGCTATCCAGGCGGCTGGCCTGCGCGCGCTGAAAGGCGGCCAGACGCTGGTCAAGACGCTGAAGATGGCATCGGAGTTCCGGACCGGCGACAACGAAACGCCGATCGTGCTGATGGGCTACTACAACCCGATCTACATCTATGGCGTCGACCGCTTCCTCCAGGACGCGATCGCCAGCGGCATCGACGGGCTGATCGTCGTCGACCTGCCCCCGGAAATGGACGAGGAACTGTGCATCCCGGCGCTGAAGGCCGGCATCAACTTCATCCGGCTGGCGACGCCGACCACCGACGACAAGCGCCTGCCCAAGGTGCTGCAGAACACGTCCGGCTTCGTCTACTACGTGTCGATGACCGGCATCACCGGCTCGGCGCTCGCCGATACCGGCAAAGTGGCGGCGGCGGTGAAGCGCATCAAGAGCCATACCGACCTGCCGGTCTGCGTCGGCTTCGGCGTCAAGACCGCCGAGCAGGCCCGCGTGATCGGCGCCAATGCCGATGGCGTCGTCGTCGGCACCGCGATCGTCAATGCGGTCGCCAATGTGCTGGGGCCGAAGGGCGAAAAGACCGCCGACCCGGCCGAGGCCGTCGCCACGCTGGTCAGCGGCTTGGCGCAAGGCGTGCGCTCTGCCCGCCTTGCTGCCGCCGAATAGTTCTCCTAGATCGGGATTGTGCATGCCGTCGTTCCAAAACCGGGTCCGCTGTTGGGCGGCATGCGCTAACTCTTCGTCAGGACAGGAGCCGAAGCGATGAACTGGATCACCAACTACGTTCGCCCGAAGATCAATTCGATGCTCGGCCGGCGCACCGACATGCCCGAGAATCTCTGGATCAAGGATCCGGAAACCGGCGAGATGGTGTTCCACAAGGATCTGGAATCCAACCAGTTCGTCATCCCGTCTTCCGGCCACCACATGAAGATTTCGGCCAAGGAGCGGCTGAAATACTTTCTCGACGACGGCAAGTACGAGCAACTCGAAAACCCCAAGGTCGTGCAGGATCCGCTGAAATTCCGCGATGAAAAGCGCTATACCGACCGCCTGAAGGACGCCAAGGCCAAGACCGGCCTGGAGGATGCGATCGTCAACGCGGTTGGAACTGTCGAAGGCCTTCCGGTGGTGGTGACGGTGCAGGACTTCGCCTTCATGGGCGGCTCGCTCGGCATGGCGGCGGGCGACGCCATCGTCCACGCTTTCGAGGTCGCCTTGCAGCGCAAGCGGCCGCTGATCCTGTTTGCCGCCTCCGGCGGCGCCCGCATGCAGGAAGGCATCCTGTCGCTGATGCAGCTGCCGCGCACCACAATCGGCGTCGACCGGCTGAAGGAAGCCGGCCTTCCCTATATCGTCGTGCTGACCAACCCGACCACCGGCGGCGTCACCGCTTCCTACGCCATGCTGGGAGACGTGCACATCGCCGAGCCCGGCGCGCTGATAGGCTTTGCCGGACCGCGCGTCATCGAACAGACGATCCGCGAGAAATTGCCCGACGGCTTCCAGCGCTCCGAATATCTGATGGAGCACGGCATGGTCGACATGGTGGTATCGCGGCTTGAGCTGCGCGAAACCATCGCGCGCCTGTTGAGGATATTGCTCAAGATGCCGGGCGAGCAGAAGCCGGAGCCGGAAATCCTGCCACTGGCCGTGGCCTCCGCGGAAGCACGGCCGCAGGCCTGAGGCGACACGAAGCGCCGCGAACAGCGATTGCGTCGGATCTCCGGCGCGCTGTAGCTTTGATTGGCATGGTTCTCCCCGAAACCGATTCTGGTTTGCGGAACCATGCGTTGGGATTCTGCCATGACGACGCTTGCCGCCGACCGCGAAATCGAAGCCCTGATGGCGCTTCACCCGAAAGGCTTCGACCTTTCGCTCGATCGTATTTCGCGGCTGCTGAAACGGCTTGATAACCCGCAGGACCGGCTGCCGCCGGTGATCCACATCGCCGGCACCAACGGCAAGGGCTCGTGCGCGGCGTTTTCGCGTGCATTGCTCGAGGCGGCGGATTGCCGGGTGCATGTCCACACCTCGCCGCACCTGGTCAACTGGCACGAGCGCTATCGGCTCGCCGCCGACGGCGGCGGCAGGCTGGTCGACGATCGCGTGTTCGCCGATGCCATCGCCCGCGTCGCCCGGGCCAATGAAGGTGAGACGATCACTGTCTTCGAGATACTCACCGCCGTGACTTTCCTGCTGTTTTCCGAACACCAGGCCGATGCCGCGATCATCGAGGTTGGGCTTGGCGGCCGTTTCGACGCCACCAATGTCATCGAGGAGCCGGCCGTATCGGTGATCATGCCGGTGTCGCTCGACCACGAGGCCTATCTCGGCGACAGGGTCGAACTGATCGCCGCCGAAAAGGCCGGCATCATCAAGCCCGGCTGCCCGGTGGTCATCGGCGCGCAGGAAAGCGAGACGGCGCTACAGGTGCTGATCGAGACCGCCGAGCGGCTGGAGTGTCCGACCTTCGTCTATGGCCAGGACTTCCTCGCCTATGAGGAGAATGGCCGCATGGTTTACCAGGACGAGGACGGTCTGATGGACCTGCCGCCGCCGCGGCTGCCCGGCCGCCACCAGTTCGCCAATGCGGCTGCGGCGATCGCCGCCGTCAAGGCGGCCGGCTTCGAGATCAGCCATCGCGCCGCCGAAAAGGCGATGACCAAAGTCGCCTGGCCCGGCCGCATGCAAAAACTGGTGCAGGGCCGGCTGACAGAGCTGGCGCCGAAGGGCGCCGACATCTGGCTCGACGGCGGCCATAATCCCGGCGCCGGAGTGGTCGTTGCCGAGGCGCTGGCCGAGCAGGAAGAAAAGAACCCGCGCCCGCTCTTCCTCATTTCCGGCATGATCAACACCAAGGACCAGAGCGGTTATTTCCGCGCCTTCAAGGGCCTTGTCCGGCATGTCTACACGGTGCCGGTGAGCCAGAGCGATGCCGGTGTGCCGAATGACGAACTGGCGGTCCGCGCCACGGAAGCCGGGCTGACGGCCGAGCCGGTGAGTTCCGTCGCCAGTGCGCTGATGCTGCTGCGCGACACCTGGGACGGCCCGCCGCCACGAATTCTGATCGGCGGCTCGCTTTACCTGGCCGGCGCGGTACTGGCCGAGAACGGCACCCCACCGACATGAGGTCGTCTGAGAATTCTACTGCGGCGGCCACCTGACGCGGTTTTCTGCGCTTCCGATGCTCACGGACCAGAACGTCCGCTCCGCTTCGGTTCTCGAAAGCCGCGCCATCTGTCTCGCCGCAGCGAATTCTGAGACGACCTCAGCGGCTATTTCAACTCGATCTCGATAAAAGCGTATTCGCCGTCATTGGCGTTGACGACGTCGTGCTCGACGCCCTCCTTGCGGAAATACGGCGCGCCTTTCTTCATCTCGGCAATGGATTCGCCGTCCTTGGTCAAGAGCTTCACCTTGCCGTCCATCAGCGGCACCACGACGTAATCGTGGCCATGGCGGTGCCAGCCGGTGTTGTCTCCCGGCGCGAAGCGGTATTCGGTGACGATGACACGCTCATTGTCGATGAAGACGGTAGCCTTGGCGGATCCGGTCATATCGCGTTCTCCCTGCTTCTGCGTGCCAACAGAAGACATGCGGTGCCCGGGCGTGAGGGCCAGAGCGCCGCAGCGATGACGCCAACAAAAAGCCCGGCGCGATGGCCGGGCTTGATATCGGGGAATTTCGGAAGGATCAGGCGAGGCTGCCATTGATCCAGTGCGACAGCGCGGTCTTGGGCGCCGCACCAACCTTCATGTCGGCCACTTCGCCGCCCTTGAAGATCATCAGGGTCGGGATCGAGCGCACGCCGAACTGCGCGGCGAGCTCGGGATTCTCATCGATGTTCAGCTTGGCGATCTTTATCTTGGCGCCAAGTTCAGTGGCGATATCTTCGAGCGCCGGGGCGATCATCTTGCAGGGACCGCACCATTCCGCCCAGAAATCGACCACGACCGGCACGTTGGCGTTAAGCACATCGGCTTGGAAATTGCTCTTGTCGACCTTGACGGTTGTCATCGGAAATCCTTTCGAACGTTTTGCCGCACCAAATGTGGTGGTGGTCGCGCCCTTCTTCAAGCAGGTCTTGTGTCACGCTCCCGTGAGTCGGGCAAGGGCGTCATCCATAGCCTGGGCCGGCAGCTCGATCAGCCGTGGCGCTTCGGTGAACAGCAAGGCCGCCTTCACCTCCCGTCCGGGATAAAGCGGCTGCAGCAGGGCCCGATAGAGCGCGAGCTGCAGGACATAAGCCGGCGCAACCTCGGCCAGAGCGACGGGCGCCGGGCGGTTGGTCTTGTAGTCGACGATCGATACCGAGTCCGATGTTACCGCCAGGCGATCGATCTTGCCGGAGATGGAGCGCGTTCTGCCTTTCACCTCCAGGCTGCCCATGATGGCGACCTCGGCGCGCGACGATGGCGCAAACAACTGGCCGAAGCGGGGGTCGGCAAGGATGGCGGCGACCGAAGCCAGTGCTCTTTCCCGCTCGCCGCTGGGCCATTGCGCACCGGTGCGGGCGAGATAGCGTTCCGCGGCGCCCTCGCGCTCGGGCTCGGCCATGCCCGGCAACATCTGCAGCAGCTTGTGCAGGGCAAGCCCGCGCAGCACGGCAAAACCAGGCTCGGCATCGGCGTCCAGCACCGGGGAAGCCTTGTCGACCACGGCCTCCTTGCCTTCTTCGATCAAAGCCGAGGCGCCGGAGGGCGACAGCGGCCGCGGCAAGTCCTCGAAAGGCGGCAAGGGCCGGAACAGGCTTGTCGGCACGGGTGCGAAAACGTTCGTCGGTTGCGCCTGCTCGCCTGAGACCAGCGGTGCCGGCGGCAGCTTGGTCACGTGGAAACGATGCACCGGTTCACCGCCGGCGGGATGGGCACGCTCTTCGCTCTCCGGCGCGCCAACCAGCGCGCGGCTGACGATCGAATGCCAGGTGCCGGTATTCGGCGCCCGCTTGCCATGATAGCCGCAGACGATCAGCCGGTCCTCGGCGCGGGTCATGCCGACATAGAGCAGCCGGCGGTATTCGTCGTCGGCGAGTTCTCGTGCCCGGACAGCCGCCGCCTTCGAAAAGCCGTTGGCGACATCGGTCGCCGAGCGCCAGAGATAACCCTTGCCGTCCCAGTATCGGCCCGATCCGTCGAAAGGCATCAGGCGCGGCAGATGCTGATCGCTGAATGGGGCGGAGCCGCCATCGACCAGGAACACGACAGGCGCCTCCAGGCCCTTGGCGGCGTGTACTGTCATGACGCGAACCTCGTCGCGGGTCTGGTCCATCTCGCGCTTGATCTCGGGGCCGGCGTTCTCCAGCGTGGACAGGAAAGCTTCCAGCCCCGGCAGACCGGTTCGTTCCTCTGCCAGGCAGAAACTCAGGAACTCGTCGAGAATATCGCCGGCTTCGGGCCCGAGCCGCGCGATCATCTTCCGGCGAACGCCGTCGCGCGCCAGCAGGCCGGCATAGAACTCGAACACCGGCTTGAAAGCGGCTTCGCTCGTCCAGATGTCGAGCTGGGCAATGACCGACGCCAACGCTTCGCTTTCGCCGGCGTGCTGGCGCAGGGACGTCATCAGCGATCGACCCGGCGGCCGCTGAGCGGCAAGTGCGAAAAGCGTCTCCTCCGGCAGGTCGAAGATCGGGCTGCGCAGCACGGCGGCTAGCGACAGGTCATCCTGCGGCTGGATGAGGAGACGGCCGAGCGCGATCAGGTCCTTGACGGCGATATGCCCCGGCAGGCTCAGCCGGTCGGCGCCGGCCACGGGAATATCGCGGCGTTTGAGCGACCGGGTCAGAGCGTGGACGAAGCTGTCGCGCTTGCGCACCAGCACCAGCACGTCGCCCGGCCGCAGCCGCGTGCCGCGACCCTCGATGATCTCGCCGGCGGCGATCCAGCCGGCAATGGTGGCGGCGACATTCTCGGCAACGCGCACGGCCGGCGCATGGGCATGATCGACGGCCTGGGTCCAGTCGTCGGGCTCGTCGACGACATCGGCACCGATCGACGGCCAGACCTCGACATAACCCGGCGCATCGGTGCGGATCGCCTTGTGGCTCAGCGGATCGGGGTCATGGCTGATGCCCCGCCGCACCGTGGGATCGGCAAAGACGCGGTCGACGGCCGCCAGAACGTCGTCGGTCGAGCGGAACGACCAGGTCAGCTTGAGGTCGGCGAAGGAGGCTTCGGCGTCGCGTACCCGTCCCGCAAACAACAGCCGGCTATCGGCGAAGGAGTCCGGGGCCGCACCTTGGAACGAATAGATCGACTGCTTCTCGTCGCCGACGGCAAAGACGGTGCGATGGACCCTGTCGCGCGCGCCGAGGCCGGCGAAGAACTCCTCCGCCAGTCGCTTCACCACTTCCCACTGATCCGGGCTGGTGTCCTGCGCCTCGTCGAGCAGGATGTGATCGATGCCCTGGTCGAGCTTGTACTGCACCCAGGGCCCGGCGTCGGGCCGTGCCAGAAGATTGACCGTGCGGGTGATCAGGTCGTTGAAGTCGAGAAAGCCGCGGCCGCGCTTCAGCATTTCGTAGCGGGCGATCAGCCAGTCAGCGATGGTCAGCGCGGCGACAGTGCCTTCCAGCATCCGGAACAGGGCCAGCCGGTCGACGGTTTCGATGATCGTGCTGGCCGCCGAGAGATAGCGCCCGGCCAGATCCGGCAAACGGTCGGTCAGCGCCTTCTTGAACGCCTTTGCCGGATCGTACGGGCCGCCATCGGTCTTGAGAAAGGCTCTTGCTAGCAGCCGCAGACGACCGATGGGGTCGTCCTCTGCGAAGGCCTGGCGCGCATAGGGCAGGATGTTGTTCAGCACCGATCTGGCGTCGGTGGATTCGGCGGCTTGGGCGAAGCCGGCGAAATAATCGGGCAGGAATCCCGGCAGCGGCCAGGCCGAGGCCGCTATGCCTTCGGCGGTCTGGCCGGGATGGAAATGGAATTCGTCGAACACGGCCTGGAAGCGCGTGCCGTCGCGGCCGGCGGCGTCGATGAAATTGCGCAGGCCGTCGCGCTTGCGTACGATTTCGCTCAGCAGGGCGTCGAGACCGGCCTCGCCGCCACGCTCGAGCACGATGGCGAACGCCTCGGCCAGGTCCGCATTGCCGACACTCGTGCCGGAGATCATCTCGCGGCGGGCGGCGGCAAACAGCGACGCTTCCATCTGGCCGTCGAGCATCTCGAAATGGGCAGGGATGTTGGCTTCCAGCGGGAACTGGTGAAGCACGGATTCGCAGAAGGCGTGAATGGTCTGGATCTTCAGCCCGCCGGGCGTTTCCAGCGCCTCGGCGAACAGGCGGCGGGCACGGCGCATGATCTCCGGATCGGGCCGGCGGCCCTCCAGCGCCTCGATCTTCGCGGCAAGGTCCGCATCACCAAGTGCCGTCCACTCCGACAGTGTCGAGAAGACCCGGTTCGACATGTTGGCGGCGGCGGCGCGCGTATAGGTCAGGCACAGGATCTTCGACGGATCGGTGCCGTTGAGCAGCAGCCGGATGACGCGCTGGGCCAGCACATGGGTCTTGCCGGATCCCGCATTGGCCGACACCCAGGCCGAATTGCCCGGATCGGCGGCGCGGGCCTGGCTCGAGGCGGTGTCGCTCGGGATGGGATAGGCCTTCTTCATGCCTCCCCTCCCTCATCACCGGCATCGCCGCCGGCGGACCATTCGAGCACGCGGGCAAGATGGTCGTAGTCGCCATCGGTCTCGCCCTCGCGAAACGGCAGCGCGCGCGACAGATAACCGGTCGCCGGATCGGCATAATGGATCAGCAGCTTTTCCAGCCGCGCCCAGGCCTCCTCGGCAAGGTCGGTCGCAGTTCTTGGCTGGCGATTGTGTTCGAGGATGGACTCTTCGAACACCTCGCCATTCGGCTTCAGCCGCACGAACGCCAATTGCGACGGCTCGCGCGCGCCTAAATCCTTGAAGGCGCCGCGCCTGAGCAGCGCACCTTCCAGCGCCAATTGCGGCGCAAGCAGCGTGTGCGCCTGCGCCTTGGAGGGCGAGGAGCCAGTCTTGTAGTCCAGTATGTCGGCCATGCCGCCGGCCAAAAGGTCGACCCGGTCGGCGTAGCCCGACAGCGTCACGCCGGACTGGCCGACGACGGTCTTGCCGGCTCTTTCCTCGGCATGCCGCCGCACGACGGCAGCAGCACGGGTGCGCTCCCATTCGATGATGTTGGCGGCGAGTTTCTCGAAGCGCGGCCACCACACCGCCTCGACATCGGCCGGAAGGGCGGCTTCGGCAAAACAGGCGCGGCCGGCTGATATGAGGCCGTCGAGCGCGTCGGCCGTGCGAGGATCGGCAACACTGCCCGAGAACAGATGCAGGATGGCGTGGAACAGCGTGCCGCGCTCGGCGGCGCCGGGGTCGCGGATGATCGGATCGAGCGGCATCAGGCCTAGGATCCGCCTTGCGTAAACGGCGTAGGGGTCGCGGCGCATCGTCTCGATCTCGGTGACCGAGAAATGGGTGGGGCGGACCGGCAGTGGCGGCTTCGGCTGTGGCCGCGGGGCGAAGTCCCGCTTCGGCCCGGTGTCGAGCGCGCGCGCCCAGGCCAGCAGCTCGTCGCCGCGCCGGCGCAGCTCCGCCGCCTGGTCGTTGCCTATGAAGGTGAGTAGGCGTTGCAGCCAGCGCGACGGCACGGCGGGCGCGTCGCCAGCACGCGCGGAGCGGGCCAGGATCACCTTCTTCGCGCCCATCGCCATCTGAAAGTCATGCGCGGCAAGGCCGATGCGCCGCTCCGGCGGTTCGAGATCGATGCCGGTCTTCATCAGCCGCGACATGAAGCGGTCGCTCTCCGGCTTGCGCGGCCACACGCCTTCGTTGAGACCCCCGATGACCAGCGTGTCGACGCTCTGCAGCCGCGCTTCCAAAGCGCCCCAAATGGCGATGTTCCTGTCGGTGCCTTGGGCCGGCTTGACCGTCTCGGGCGCGATCAGCGCGTCCATCACATCTGGCCATTCGCTCGCCGCGAACGACAGCGGCGCGGAGGCCGCGACCAGCCCGCGCAACAGTTCGGCGAGCTTTTCGCCGGCGTCGCCGGCATAGAGTTCGCCAAGGCCGCCATCCCCGGTGCGTCCGAGATTTTCGAGTGCGATAACGCTGGCTTTGACCAGCGCGGCAAGATCTGCACCCGTCTCCCCACGAAACGCCGTCAGTGGCGCCAGGGCTTGCGTCAGGCGTGCGAGGAGGTTCCGCGCGTCTTCGATGGAACGCACGGTCAATCGGGAAAACCAGAAGGGCGGCCGGCTGTCATCGCCGAGGCGGGTGAGACGGGTTTCGAACAGTTCCGGCAGCGAAACGATGTCCGGGCGCCCGGTGCCGCCGCGCAGCGCCACCAGTTCGACCAGTTCCGCCGCACCGCGAACGCTTGCACGTTCGAGGCCGAGGCCGAGCAGCGGGTGTTTGAGCAGCGACAGCAGGTTAACCGGATCGCCTGGCCGGAACACTGCCTCGAGCGCCAGCCGGAGCAAGCTGGCCGCCGGCGTGTTGGCCAGCGGCATGCCACCGGAATCGTCGGCAACGACGCCGAAGCGCTGAAGCTCGACCGCGACGCGGCGCGCCAGGGCGCGATCGCCGGTGACGAGGGCAGCCCTTTGGCCGGGTTGCTCGACCGCGCGCTTCAGCGCGACAGCGATCGCGACGGCCTCATTGCGCTCGCTGGCCGCTTCGAGCAGCGTCACGTCGGCCAGCGCGTCGGCGACATCGGGCGCTGAAAAACTGTTCCGCGTCTCGGCCCACAGCTCGGTGGTCTCGGCCGGCCGGAGCGCCTCGCCGACCAGGGCCGCTCGAAGCGCAAGCCGCGGTTCGGCCGCGCCGACCTCCTCGACATCGCCGCGCAGCACGCCGATCTTGTTGATCAGTTTGGCCAGGCCATATTGCGGATGGCCAAGCACCGCCGGACGTGCGCCAGGCGCGGCAATGGCCTGGAAGGACGCTTCGTCCAGCGTCCGGTCGAGACCAGGCAGCACGATGGCGCCTGCGGGCAGGCGGGCGATCGCGGCAAGCAGTTCGGCCGTGGCGGGTATCGAACCGGTCGATCCCGCGGCAATGACTGGCCCGGCAGGCGGATTACGCCGCAGCCGCGCCGCTTCGGCCCGGATCAGCGCGCTGCGATGCGCGGCCGGATTGGAACGGTCGCGCTCCTCGAGAAATCGCGGCCAGGCATCTGTGACGATGCCGAGGAATTCGAGCGTCACCTGCCACCAACCGGCAAGGTTGCCGGTCACCAGCGCCGTGAGCCTGGTCCAGTCCGAACCTTCCGTCTCGATCTCGTCCATCAGCGCCGCGAGATCGCGCGCCAGCCAGATCGCGTCGGCGGTAGAGGCCGGGATGACGATTTCCTCCGCGAAAAGGGCCTCGACATGTGCCGGCAACCGGCGTTTCCAGGCTCGCACCAGCGGCGTCAGCAGCAACAGGCGTTCGGTCGCCGCGATCGGCGGCGCAAGATCGATTGCCGCCGACGGTTCGGTCTCGAATGCGGCCTCATCCTCATCGAATTCGCCGAGCGGACGAATGACCGGCAGGATCGCCGAACCGCCGCCGCCTCGCGAGGCCAGGCTGTCGACGAAGACACCGCGCAAGGCACGCGCGGCGCGGCGCGTCGGGACGTAGATGGTGACATCGGCCAGGGCGAGCGGATCGCCGTCGAAACGAAAACCAGGAATCAGGCGGCCGGCAAGCAGCGCCTCGGCAAGCGTCGGCAGAAACGGCGCTCCAGGGGGAATTGAGAAAACGCGGCTTGAGCCGCTCATTGTGACTCGGCTAGCGCGCCGGCGACCGCCGCTTCCGCGAGCGGAATGGCATCGGGAGTGCCGACGGTGATCCAGTGGCCATGCATCGGCATGCCGAACAGGCGGCCGGCGGCAATGGCTGTGTCGAAATAGGCGTTGAGCGAGTGCGGTCCGGCCAGTGCGGCCCCGAACAGGCGCGGATGGATGATTGCGGCCCCGGCATAGATCAGCCCCGCCGGGTCACCTTTCGAACGGCACAAGGCGCCATCCGGCGCCACCAGGAAATCGGTGCTGCCGCAGTGTCCGGTCGCCTGATGGAGATCCGCCAGCATCAGCAGAATATCCATTTTCGTCGCGTCCCATGCAAGGGCGAGGCGCTTGAGATTGAGGGGACCGTGGTCGATCCAGAACGTGTCGGCGTTGAGGATGTAGAAGGGCTGTTCGCCCAGTTCCGGCAACGCCTTGACGATGCCGCCGGCGGAATCGAGCAGTTGTGCGCTCTCGTCGGAAATGATGATCCGTGGCGCGCGGCGCGCCGCGACATGGGCGACGATCTGTTCGGGAAAATAGTGGACGTTGATCACCGCCGTGCCGACGCCGGCCGCGGCCAGGCTGTCGAGGCTCCAGTCGAGCAAGGTCTTGCCGGCGATCCTGACCAGCGGCTTGGGAATGGTGTCGGTGATCGGCCGCATGCGCTTGCCAAGCCCGGCGGCGAGCACGATCGCGGTGTCTGGTCCTGCTGTCACAGCGCGCGCTCCTCCAGCAATCCATGCGCGTTGTAGAAATCCCGCAGGCCGGCCAGAGACGGATGGGACAGCGCCCGCCGCAAATAGTCGCGGATGCGCGGCAGGTGCTTCAGATAATAAGGCTTGCCGTCGCGCTTTTCGAGGCGGACGAAGATGCCCAGGATCTTGGAATTGCGCTGCGCCGCCATGATTGCATAGGATTCCAGGAAACCTGCCTGGTCGAAAGCCCCCGCTGCGTGGCGCGCCGCCATGTAAGCGTCGAGCGTCTGCTTTTCTATCTCGGGCGATATGGTGACGCGGGCATCCATGGCCAGTGATGCCACATCATAGGCTGACGGGCCGATGAGGGCGTCCTGGAAATCGACGATGCCGAGGCGGTCATGCCCGGAACGATCGCCGCGCCAGATGATGTTGGGCGAATGGAAATCGCGCAGCATCAGCGTGTACTCGCGGCCTTGCAGCCGGTCGAAAAGCGCGTTCCATTCCTTGGCGTAGCCAGTCCGTAGATCATCGCTCGCTGGATTACCCGATATGGCCGGCACGTACCAGTCGACCAGCAGGTCGGCCTCGATCATCATCGCGTCACGGTCGAAAGGCGGCACATCATGGAAGCGCCCCGGTCGCGCTTCTAGGCGTTGCGGCCATGTCAGGCCATGCATCATGGCCAGCAGTTCGGCCGCCGCGGCATAGCGCTTTGCCAGCGGCTCGCCGTCCTTGCCGAGAAACCCTTCTGAACCGAGATGTTCGAGAAGCAGGAATCCCTGGTCCTGGTCCTCGGCGTGGATTTCCGGAACGCTGACGCCGCCGGCCTTCAAGGCACGGTCGATGGCGACGAAGGCCGACACCGACTGCGCGGTGTGGGCGATCACGGCATAGGGCTTGCCGTCGCGGACCGGCGGCCCGAGCACCAGCCGCGGCGAGTTCATCAGCACACGCTGTCTATGACCGGCAAGCGACACGATTTCGTACGATCGGGCCGAGGCATCGCCGATGAAATGGCGGCGCCGTGCTTCGCCCCAGCCGGCGCCCTCGAGAAAACCGCGCATGGCCAGCGAGCGCGCCGCGCGCTCGAAGGCAGCGCCTTGCCCCGACACTCTCGCCAGCCGGCCCTCGCCTTGCTGGACGAGTTCGATCAGAACGGTCGTCTTCGGCAGATAGGCCTCTGCCCGCTCCGGCCATTCGACCAGGGCCGCGCCTTGCGCCAGCGCTTCGTCGAAACCCAACTCGTCGATCTCGCTCGCTGAGCCCAGGCGGTACAGGTCGAAATGATGGACCGGGATGCGCGTGTCGTAGCTCTGCACCAGCGTGAAGGTGGGGCTCGGCACATCGAGGCCGGCATCGTCGGCCAGCGTCCTGATCAGCGCGCGCGCCAGCGTCGATTTGCCGGCACCGAGATCGCCCTTGAGCGCCAGCACGTCGCCGGCGCGCAACGACAGCGCGAGATCCTCGCCCAGCCGCGCTGTCTGTGTCTCATCAGTGAGCAAACGCTCCAGCACAAAGCTCGTCATCGAACGCGCTACTCGGCCGCGGCGCGGATGCCCGGCATGTCGGGGAAGGTGCAGATGACGGTCGTGCCCTTGTCCTTGCCGGTTTCGATGCGAACGCCGCCGCCATGCAGTTCGACAAAGCTCTTGACGATCGACAGACCGAGGCCGGCGCCGCGCCTGCGGCCGCCATTGGCGCGCGGCTCGAAACGGCGGAACACCGAATCGAGCACATCAGGCGGCATGCCGGGGCCGTCGTCGTGAACCGAGAATTCGACACCGTCCGCCAATTGGCGGCATGCGAGCCGGATGGTGCTTGCCTCCGGCGCGTAGTTGGCGGCGTTGCTGAGCAGATTGTATAGGATTTGGCGGATGCGCGTTTCGTCGCCGTGAAACGTTTTCGGCGCCGCGGCGGCGTCGACTTCGAGCCGGATCGAATGCTCCTCCAGCCGGTCGGCTATCAGTTCGGCCGCGGCGGTTATGGTGCGGTCGACATGCACCTCGGAAATTTCCAGCTGCATGATGCCGGCATCGACGGTGGCGAGGTCCAGAATGTCGTTGACGATGGTCAGCAGCACCGAGGAGGACGAGCCGACATGCTCGACATATTCACGCTGCTTCTGCGTCAACGGACCGGTCGCCGGCAGCGAAAGCAGTTCGGTAAACCCGATGATGTTGGTCAGCGGCGAACGCAGCTCGTAGGACACGTGCTGGACGAAGTCGTTCTTGAGCTGGTCCGACTTTTCCAGCGCCTCGTTCTTGTCCTTGAGCGCACGCTCGACATGGACGCTGTCGGTGACATCGACGAAGGTCATCATCACCTGCCCGTTAGGCAGCGGAATCACGGCGTAACGCAGCACGGTGCCGTTGTTGAGCTCGGTCTGGCCGTGGCGGTCGCGGCGCTCATCGTCGAACCCGGTTATGGCGGCGACGAAACCGGGCCAGGGGCTGTCGGCAGCCTGCCGGTCGCAAAGGTCGCGTATCGTGGAAACGTGCACATTGGGCTTGGCGGCTTCCGCGCCCAGCCCCCACAGCGTGGCAAAGGCCGGGTTGGATAGCCGCAGCCTGCCATCGGGGCCGAACACCGCCACGCCTTCGGCGAGATTGTCCAATGTTTCGCCCTGGACCCGGACTGCGGTCCGGTAGCGGCTTTCGAGGTCCATCTTCTCGGTCAGGTTCTCGAACACCCAGGTAACGCCGCCTTTGGGCTGCGGGTTGGCGACGACGCGAATGGTCTTTCCATCAGGCAGATGCCACCAGTGCTCCTGCGATTCGACCGCGCGGTAGGCGCCGAGTAGGCCTTCCTTCCAGCGGCGCCATTCGGGCTGCTCGGCGATCTTGCCTTCGCTGCGCAGCCGGTCGAGCAGCAGGGCGTTGTCAGGCCCGCTGTGCAGGAAACCGCTGTCGAGTCCCCATAGTTTCTGGAATGCCTGATTGAAGAAGCGCAGCTTTTCGTCGGTGTCGAAAATGGCGACCGCGGTGTTGAGCTGGTCGAGCGTGTCGGCGTGGCTTCGCACGGTCCGCTCATATTCGCCGCGGATCGTCTCGATGGCGCTGGTGTCGCTGGCAACGCCTGCCGAGCCGTCCGCACCGGCGAAATCGGTCACCGCGAACACGCGGCGGTCGCCTTCGATCACGGTGGAAAGCGACTGCTCGAATACCGGGTGCGATTTGTGTTGGACGGCGATTGCGTCGCGCGCCTGGCCGCCGAGGAATTCCTTGGCGTCACGGACGGCGGCTTCCGCGCTTTCGGCTTCGACCGCGTCGGCATAGGCCCGGTTGACCCATTTCAGACGCCCGTGCTCGTCACGCAACCATGCCGGCATCTTCAGCGCATCGAGCAGGCCGACCAGGGTGTCGTGCTCGGCTGCGAGCCGCTGGTTGTCGAGTTTCAGTCGGGCCTGGCTGCGCTGTGTTTCGGAAAGCGAAACGAACCGCACCAGCACATGGGCAGCGCTCTTGCGGCCGTGCACTTCGAGCGGAGCGCCGGCCTGAGATTCGATGACGAGATCGAACGACCTGGCATTTTCGCGCAAGGCCGCAATGGCGTGCTCCAGCGCCGCCGCCGAACGCGGCATCAACCAGCGGCCAAAGGCGAGAAATGCGGCCCGCTCCTCCGGAGCGCCGCTTTCGACGGGCAATGTGCCGATGAGTTCGGGCTTCTTGTTCTCCGAGGCCCAGACGACCACGCGCTGGTCGCGCAGATTGAGCAGCGCCTCCGAACGGCGCAGCGCCGCGTTGACATCGGCGATGCGGCTCCTCAGTTCGACATTTTCGGCCGAGGTGCGGGCCCGTTCGCGGATCAGGACGATGGCCGACAGGAATGCCGCGCCCATCACCCCGACGAAGACGGCAAGCTGCATGACCTCGACCGTACTGACCGAAGGGTTCGGCGGCGCTACGCCGGCGTTCTGGGCATGGGTCACCGCACAAAGGAACGGACTGGCCAGCGTGGATCCGGCAAGCAACAGGCCCGCACGGCCGCGCCATGAAAGGCGCCCGCCCTGGGTGGCGGAGCCAATGGTCTCCGAATCGTCATGGCCGCCGGAAACGGCCCGTCCCGCTCTGTGCGGGTGTTGCCCCGGCATGTCTTGGTCCTCTCCGCCGCCTGAATGCAAGACCGCCCTGACACGCGCTTTTCGGTTCCCCTTTCGGGCCGGAAGCGTCGCGAATCACCTGACAATAAACCCTCGCCGAATCGCCGTGAAGGCTGATCGCGCGCAAAAATAAAGCCGGGCGAAAAGTCAATCGCCCGGCGTCAATATCTAGTGGCAAATGTACGCTTGGTTAATAGCGGTAGTGTTCCGGCTTGAACGGGCCCTGGGGCGTGACGCCGATATAGGCGGCCTGTTCACCCGACAATTCGGTCAGGCGGGCACCCAGCTTGTCGAGGTGCAGGCGCGCGACCTTCTCGTCGAGATGCTTGGGCAGCACATAGACCTGGTTCTGGTACTGATCGGACTTGGTGAACAGCTCGATCTGGGCCAGCACCTGGTTGGTGAAGGATGCCGACATGACGAAGCTCGGGTGGCCGGTCGCGTTGCCGAGGTTGAGCAGGCGGCCCTCGGACAGAAGGATCATCCGCTTGCCATCCGGGAAGGTGATCATATCGACTTGCGGCTTGACGTTGGTCCACTTCAGGTTGCGCAGCGACGCGACCTGGATCTCGTTGTCGAAGTGGCCGATATTGCCGACGATCACCATGTCCTTCATCGACCGCATATGGTCGAGAGTGACGACGTCCTTGTTGCCGGTGGTGGTGATGACGATGTCGGCGGTCGGTGCCGCGTCTTCCAGCGTCACGACCTCGAAGCCGTCCATTGCCGCCTGCAACGCGCAGATCGGATCGACCTCGGTCACCTTCACGCGGGCGCCGGCGCCCTTGAGCGAGGCCGACGAGCCCTTGCCGACATCCCCATAGCCGCAGACGACCGCGACCTTGCCGGCCATCATAGTATCGGTGCCGCGGCGAATGCCGTCGACCAGCGATTCCTTGCAGCCATACTTGTTGTCGAATTTGGACTTGGTGACCGAGTCGTTGACGTTGATGGCGGGGAAGGGCAGCAGGCCCTTCTTCTGCAGCTGGTAGAGCCGGTTGACGCCGGTGGTGGTTTCTTCGGTGACGCCGCGGATGGCTTCCTTCTGCTTGGTGAAGAAGCCGGGCGAAGCCTTCAGGCGCTTCTTGACCTGCGCGTAGAAATACTCCTCCTCCTCGCTCTGCGGGTTGGACAATACGTCTTCGCCGGCTTCGGCGCGGGCGCCGATCAGGATGTACATGGTGGCGTCGCCGCCGTCATCGAGGATCATGTTGGAGAGGCCGCCGTCGGCCCACTGGAAGATCCGGTCGGTGTAGTCCCAATATTGTTCGAGGCTCTCGCCCTTGACGGCGAAGACCGGGATGCCGGTCTCGGCAATGGCCGCGGCCGCATGGTCCTGGGTCGAAAAGATGTTGCAGGAAGCCCAGCGGATGTCGGCGCCGAGCGCCTTTAGCGTCTCGATCAGCACCGCCGTCTGGATGGTCATGTGCAGCGAGCCTGTGATGCGCGCGCCCTTGAGCGGCTTCTTGGCGCCGAATTCCTCGCGGCAGGCCATCAGGCCCGGCATTTCGGTCTCGGCGATATCGAGTTCCTTGCGGCCCCAGCCGGCAAGCGAAATGTCGGCGACCACATAATCCTTGGTACCCGTCATGGCAGTGCTCCGATGCGGTTGTTCTTGCTGCGAATTGGTTGCGGATGCGCCCGCGCCAACAGGCACGTCAAAGGGCGCGAATTGCCGGCCTGACTAGCAGATCACGCTTGGGAGGACAATGGGATATAAAGAAATCTTTATCCCTGCATGTCTCTCAAGCGTGCTTTGGCGGTGCAGGAGGTCAGCTTTCCTCGCCGAAGCGGGAGGCTACCAACTGCTCCAGGGCGTCCATGACCTCCTGGGCCTCGGGCCCGCTGGCGGTGACGCGAATCGAGTAGCCTGGGCTTGCCGCAAGCATCATCAGGCCCATGATCGAGGTGCCGCCTACCCTGACGCCATCCTTCTCGACATGGACCGAGGCGTTGAAGCCGCTGGCGAGCTGGACGAACTTCGCCGAGGCGCGCGCATGCAAGCCGCGCTGGTTGACGATTGGAAACTCCCGGACGATCTGGTCTTTTTCCGGGGGCAGTGCGTTCATTTGCTGCTCAGAAGCTGGCTGGCGACGTTGATGTATTTGCGGCCCGCAGCCTGCGCCTCGTCGAGCGCCGCCGCCATGTTGTCGCCCTTGCGGATCGAGGACAGCTTGATCAGCATCGGCAGGTTCATGCCGGCGATGACTTCTGTGCGGCCGGACTCCATCACCGAGATGGCAAGGTTCGAGGGCGTGCCGCCGAACATGTCGGTCAGCACGATGACGCCCGCCCCGGTATCGACACGGGCGACGGCATCGACGATATCGCGCCGACGCTGCTCCATATCGTCATCGGCGCCGATCGCCACGGTTTCGAAATTGTCTTGTGGCCCGACGACATGTTCGACGGCATGTCGGAACTCGGTGGCCAGTTGACCGTGCGTTACAAGCACGAGTCCGATCATTCTTTGGTGGCTCCCGTCATCGCCGCTTCACAGGCGCATTTTATGCTCGCCAGCCATTCCAGGCGGCGGGAGCGCTATCTTGTCGACGCGCGGCCCGTTGACAAGCCCAAAATTGCGCCCGCCCACGCCATTTTGACGCATTGCAGCAAAAAACCTCGGGCGGATCATAGAAAAGGCGCCATCGGCAGCCGCGCCATCACTGCTGGCAAGGCAGCAGTGACATTGCGTTGCACCAGGTCGATGCGTTGCACCGCGTAGCCGGCGATGCTGTCGCTGGCATCCTCCTGAAAGCGTGCGGTTTCATCCGCCGGCAGCAGGCGCACATGCAGGTCGACGACGCAGGCTGGTTCGAACGGCAGGCGCCGCGGACCCAGCCCCGGCACCTCGATGAGGCCTTCGATCGTAGCGGGCGCGCGGCACACCAGCCGCCCTGCGTGCGCCTCCACGAAAAGCTGATCGTCGCCGACCAGCCGCGCGAACAGTCCCCGCCGGTGGCAATGATCGATAAGTGCCAGCGCCAGCGTCGTCTTGCCCGAACCGGATGCGCCGGTGACCAGAATGCCGCGCTCGCCGATCAGAAGCGCCGTTGCATGGATATTTTCAGGCCGCACGACTGGACTGGCGATCACGCTTCGGCCGGCAGCGTCACGACAAAGCGCGCACCCTTGATCTCGCCGGGCTTGGTACCGGGTATGTTCTCGGCCGTCAGCGTGCCGCCATGGGCCTCGACGATCTGCCTGGATATCGACAGGCCAAGGCCCGAATTCTGGCCGAACGCCTCGCCGGCCGGCCGGTCGGTGTAGAAGCGCTCGAAGATGCGATCGATGTTGTCGGCCCGGATGCCGGGACCATTGTCGTCGACGGTGAGGATGTTGAACTTCCCGGCGCGCGCCAGCGACAGCGTGATGTGGCCGTGGTCGTCGGGAACGAAGGAGCGGGCGTTCTCGATCAGGTTGGTGATGACCTGGCCGATGCGCAGATCATGGCCGACGACAAAATAGCCTTTGACGCCCTGCGGCAGCTTGGCGACCCTGAGTTCGATCTCGACGGCCTTCTTGTGCCGGGTCGTCTCGCGCGACACGGCGACGAGATCGGTGACGAATTTCTTCAGATCCACGGTTCCCGCGTCTTCGCGCGCCAGCTCCGCGTCGAGACGGGAAGCATCGGAAATGTCGGTGATGAGACGATCCAGCCGTTTGACGTCGTGCTGGATGATCTCCATCAGACGCGCGCGGGAAGTATCGTTTTTCGCCAGCGGCAAGGTTTCCACGGCGCTGCGCAGCGAGGTCAGCGGGTTCTTCAATTCATGCGAGACATCGGCGGCGAAGCTTTCGATTGCCTCGATGCGAGCGTAGAGCGCGTTGGTCATGTCGCGCACGGCGATCGACAAATTGCCGATCTCGTCCTGCCGGTCGGAGAAATCGGGTATTTCCTCGCGGTTCTTGACGCCGCGCCGTACGCGCACCGCCGCCGCCGCCAGCCGCCGCAGCGGGTTGGCGATGGTGGAAGCCAGCAGCATGGACAGGATAGCGGTGACCAGAGCCGCGATGCCGAAGACCCGCAGGATCGCCTTGCGCTCGGCGGCGACGATCTTGTCGATGTCGCCGCCTTCGGTCGACAGCATCAACACGCCGAGAACCGCACGGAAGCGCTGGATCGGCACCGCCACCGAAACAATCTGCTCGCCTTGCTCGCTGATCCTCACGATGGTGGACGGGCTGCCGGTAAGCGCCTTGACCACTTCCGGGAAGGCGGCGCCGGTGCCGCCCGGTTGTTCGTGATAGACGGGCAGGTCGGTGTTGCGGAAGAAGTCGAAGATGAACTTCTGGATGCGCTCGACAAGGTCGGGTTCTTCCTCCTCGACCGGCGGCAGGTCGTAGCGAAGGATCTGGCCGCGCGAATAGAGATGGCGCGAATCGAGCAGCAGGTTGGCATCGCGGTCATAGATGCGCGCACGCGTCCTGGTCGGCGAGATAAGCCGCCTCAACACTGGCGCGACGCGCTCCGGATTGATCGGAAAATCCAGATTGTCGAGCTGATCGGAGCCTGGCCCCAGGCTTTCGCCGGCTTGCAACTCGAGCAGTTTTTCAGGATCGATGCTGATCGAATCGGTCTCGACCGTCGCCGATGCCGCGATCGCCCCGGCGATGATCTCGCCCTGGGTCATCAGGCTTTCGACGCGGGCGTCGATCAGCCCGTCGCGGAAGGTGTTTAGATAGAGAATACCGGTGACCAGGACGGCCAGTCCGGCAAGATTGAGGAACAGGATGCGCCGCGTCAGGCTGGAAAAGATGTGATGGCCGAGGAAGCGGCGCATTGGCACCGTGATCTTCGAAACGAAGGACGGCATGATGCGCGACGGCCGCCTGGCAGCGCCCGCCGGTCTGCTTCGCTGTGCTTCAACTGCCATCGAATAGCAGCTCCCGCCTAGTCTTCGTTATGATGCGTATCGTTGTCCCGAAACCCGGGGTGACATGCATCAACTCACGCTTCGCGGAACCTATATCCGACTCCGTAAAGGGTTTCGATCATCTCGAAGTCGTCGTCGACGGCCTTGAACTTCTTGCGCAGCCGCTTGATGTGGCTGTCGATCGTGCGGTCATCGACATAGACCTGCTCATCATAAGCCGAATCCATCAGCGCATCACGACTTTTTACGACGCCGGGCCGCTGCGCCAGCGAATGCAGGATCAGGAATTCGGTGACGGTGAGCGTCACCGGTTCGCCTTTCCAGGTGCAGGTATGGCGCTCCTGGTCCATGACGAGTTGGCCGCGCTCGAGCGAGCGTGCCTGCTGGCTGGGCGCCTTTGCCGCAGCCTCGCGGGCGCTGGCACGGCGCAGTACGGCGCGCACCCGCTCGACCAGCAGGCGCTGCGAGAACGGTTTGCGGATGAAGTCGTCGGCGCCCATCTTGAGGCCGAACAGTTCATCGATCTCGTCATCCTTGGAGGTCAGGAAGATCACCGGCAGGTCGGACTTCTGGCGCATCCGGCGCAGAAGCTCCATGCCGTCCATGCGAGGCATCTTGATGTCGAGAATGGCCAGGTTTGGCGGTCGCGCCGCCAGGCCTTCCAGCGCGGACGCACCATCCGTATAGGTCTCGACACGGTACCCCTCGGATTCAAGGGCGATCGACACCGATGTCAGAATGTTGCGGTCGTCATCGACAAGCGCGATTGTTGCCATTTCTAGCGGCTCCCTCATGAGCTGTCCCTTCTTTCGTCGAGAAGGGGCTTTTGCAGGACAAATTAGGTACAAAATGTGGCATAGGCCTTGCCCGCTGTCACGGGCGGTGTGCCGGCGGCCACAATCCTACCTCGACACGGATTGGACGAACGAACGCTGCCAATCCTTTGGGCAACCGCGAAACTTTTCGCACATATAAACGATTTAAACAACTTTCAAAATATTTAAATCGATTAATGATTTGATATCATTTGCTTTTTCTGGTTCTGACCATCTTAGCTCGCTTGGTGGGCATGCTGGAAATGCGCCGGCAAAGATGCGGCAAATCGAAGAAAGGGGACACCAATGTCGGAAGTCGGCAAACGCAATTTGGCTTGCGCGATCGATCATATCGGCCTGAAGACCACCGGCGTGGTGCGCTACAATTTCGGTGCGGCGGCCCTTTACGAGGACTCGATCCGGCGCGGCGAGGCGCGGTTGACCGCGCACGGCGCGCTTGTCGCCGAGACCGGACAGCACACCGGCCGCTCGCCCAAGGACAAGTTCGTCGTCCGCGACGCCGCCACCGAGCCGCATGTCTGGTGGGACAACAACAAGGCGATCTCGCCGGCCCAGTTCGATGCGCTGCTCGCCGATTTCGGTGCCCATGCCGCCGACAAGGATCTTTACGTGCAGGATCTCATTGGCGGTGCCGACGAGGAGCTGAAGCTCCCCACCCGAGTGGTCACCGAATTCGCCTGGCATTCGCTGTTCATCCGCAATCTGCTCATTCGTCCCGACGCAGCCGAACTCGAGCGGTTCGTGCCCGAGATGACGATCATCGACCTGCCGTCCTTCCGCGCCGATCCCGCCCGCCACGGCAGTCGCACCGAAACGGTGATCGCCGTCGATCTCATGCGCAAGATCGTGCTGATCGGCGGCACCTCCTATGCCGGCGAGATGAAGAAGTCGGTGTTCACCATGCTCAATTATCTCTTGCCGCAAAAGGGCGTGATGCCGATGCACTGCTCGGCCAATGAGGGGCCAAATGGCGACGCAGCCATCTTCTTCGGCCTGTCGGGCACAGGCAAGACCACGCTGTCGGCCGATCCGTCGCGCACGCTGATCGGCGACGACGAGCATGGCTGGGGACCGCATGGCATCTTCAACTTCGAAGGCGGCTGCTACGCCAAGACGATCAAGCTTTCGGCTGAAGCCGAGCCCGAAATCTTCGCCACCACGCAGCGCTTCGGCACGGTGCTGGAAAACGTCGTGCTCGACGCCGATGGCGTGCCGGACTTCAACGACGGCCGGCTCACCGAGAACACGCGCTGCGCCTACCCGCTCGACTTCATTCCCAATGCCAGCAAGACGGGACAGGCCCATCATCCCAAGAACATCATCATGCTGACCGCCGACGCCTTCGGCGTGATGCCGCCGATCGCCAGGCTGACCCCGGCGCAGGCGATGTATCATTTCCTCTCGGGCTACACCGCCAAGGTGGCCGGAACCGAAAAGGGCGTGACCGAGCCCGAAGCGACGTTCTCGACCTGTTTCGGCGCCCCGTTCATGCCACGCCATCCGTCGGAATACGGCAATCTGCTACGCGAGCTTATTGCCCGCCATGGCGCCGATTGCTGGCTGGTCAACACTGGCTGGACCGGCGGTGCTTACGGCACCGGCAGGCGGATGCCGATCAAGGCGACGCGCGCCTTGCTTGCCGCCGCGCTCGACGGCTCGCTGAACGCAACCGAGTTCCGCACCGACGCCAATTTCGGCTTCGAGGTGCCGGTGGCTGTTCCGGGCGTGGACAGCACCATTCTCGACCCGCGATCGACCTGGGCCGACAAGGCTGCCTATGACCGGCAAGCGGCAAGGCTGGTCGGCATGTTCGCCGTCAATTTCGAAAAGTTCGAGAGCCACGTCGACGCCGTCGTGCTGGGGGCAGCGCCGCGCATGCAGGAGGCGGCGGAGTAATCGCCACGCCGCTCAGCACTATTGGGGGCCGGTTTCGATCGGGCCTTTTCTTTTTCGATCCGCCGCGCCATGACTGCGCCATGACTTCGGACGACAAGATCATCATTGGCGACGACGCGGTGATCCACCCAGGCGACCTGCACGAGGATTTCATCCGCTCGTCGGGTCCCGGTGGCCAGAACGTCAACAAGGTGGCTACGGCCGTGCAATTGCGCTTCGATGCGCAGAACGCGGCCGGCCTGTCGGAGCGCGTGCGCGCCCGCACGATCAAGCTTGCCGGCCAGCGCGCCACCAAGGACGGCGTCATCGTCATCGAGGCCGGGCGTTTTCGCACACAGGAGCAGAACCGGGCCGATGCGCGAGCGAGGCTTGCGGCGCTTGTCGCCAAGGCCGCGGAACCGCCGCCACCGCCGCGCAAGAAGACAAGGCCGTCGAAAGGCGCGGTGGAGCGGCGATTGAAGAGCAAGGCCGGACGCGGCACGATCAAGAAGCTGCGTGGCCGGATAGAGAACGATTAAGCACCGCGAAGGCTGCACTGGGCCGGTGCCTTCCAATTCTGGGTTGCAGGTGGCAAGCTGCGGTTACCCACCACAGCAACGGAGATCGCAGATGGGCATGTTCGATTTCGTCAAGAGCGTCGGCAAGAAACTCGGCATCGGCGGCGACGAGGAAGCCGCACCCACGGCCGACACGCTCAAGAAGGAACTCGATTCACACAAGCTCGGCACCGATGGCGTGCAAGTCGTGGTTCAGGGTGATACGGCGGTGCTAAAGGGCGTGGTCAAGGACCAGTCGATCTTCGAAAAGGCGGTCATCGCCGTAGGCAACACACTGGGCGTCTCCAAGGTGCAGGCCGACGAATTGCAGGTCGCGCCGGACGCCGGCAAGGCGGCAAGCCCGGCTAAGGAGCCGACCTTCTATACCGTGCAGAAGGGCGACAATCTTTGGAAGATCGCCGAGAAGAGCTACGGCAAGGGCCAGGGCGCCAAGAACACGGTGATCTTCGAAGCCAACAAGCCGATGCTGACCCATCCCGACAAGATCTATCCGGGCCAGGTCCTGCGCATTCCCGAACTTGGCTGAAGCGGATCGCACCGAAGCAGCGAAATCAAGGCGCCGCGCATCCGAAAGGACGCGCGGCGTTTTTGATTTTACCGCGGGCGCTTCAACGAAGCGGTGATGTTGCGGCCCTGACCCATGTAGCAATAGCCGCTGTTGCACGCCGTCGCGCGCCCATAGCGCGATCCCACGCCAATATCTCGGTGAGATCGGCGAGCGCTTTCGGGTCGCCGTTTTCCTTTGACGGTGGCATGTTGCGGCCCGAACCATTCGCGAGGTGAGCCAACCCATGCTCGTTCTGCCCAAGGGCGTTCGCCACATGCCGGCCTATCTGTCCCGCACTGCCCAGGAGGGGCTGGTCGAGGACGTGAGAAGCATCGTGCAACAGGCGCCGCTGTTTGTGCCGGCCATGCCGCGCACCGGCAAGGAAATGAGCGTTCGCATGACCAATTGCGGTCCGCTCGGTTGGGTCACCGACAAGGAAAGAGGCTACCGCTATCAGCCGACGCATCCGCTGACCGGACTACCATGGCCGCCTATCCCGGAGAGCCTGCTAGATCTCTGGCGTCAGGTGTCGGGCTACCGGCATCCGCCTGAGGCATGCCTGGTCAATTTCTACACGGCGGACGCAAAAATGGGCCTGCATCAGGATCGCGACGAGACCGATTTCTCAGCCCCCGTCGTCTCTGTCTCGTTGGGTGACGAATGCCTGTTCAGGATCGGCCAGACGACGCGCGAGGGCGGCACCAAGTCGTTCAGGTTGAAAAGCGGCGACGTCGTCGTGCTCGGTGGCGAGGGCCGCCTCTGCTTCCACGGCGTCGACCGCATCTACCCCTCGACCTCGGCGCTGCTGAAGAACGGCGGCAGGATCAATCTGACATTGCGGCGGGTGACGAAGCCGGACGAAGGCTCCGCATAAGCCGATCTTAACGCGCATCCCTTATCAGGGCCGGCAAGGTTTTTGGAAAACACCGCAATGGCACTGGTCAATCAGACTGCCCCCAGCCAATCCGATCTGCGCTTCGGTGCCTTGGTGCTGTGCACCGGAATCCTGATTGGGTTGCGCTACCACCTCGCTTTGTGGACCTTCGACGAGCACGGCTTCTCCGAACTCAGCGACCGCCTGCCCTACTGGGATTTCTCCAACCTGTGGGCCGGTGGACGCATGGCGCTCGACCGTCATGTCGCGTTGCTGTTCGACGTCGACGCCTACCGCGCGACGCTGCGACAGATGTTCTCGCCCGACCTTCCCGATCAAGAATGGAGTTATCCGCCCAGCATCCTGATCTTCGGCATGCCGCTCGCCTTACTGCCAATCTTTTCGGCCTATTTCGTCTGGACGTTCGGTACCATCTTTTGCCTGTGGCTGGCGGTGCGGCCGCTGAAACTGGCCACATTTGCCGAAGCGGCCATCCTTGTGTGCCCGGCCGTGTTCATCAATGCCATCTTCGGCCAGAACGGCGCCTTGACCACCGCGCTTCTCATCGGTGGCTTGGCGGTTGTACCAAGGCGGCCGATCCTGGCCGGGGTGCTGTTCGGGTTGTTGACGGTCAAGCCGCATCTCGGCATTCTGGTTCCGTTCTGCCTGCTGGCGAGCGGCAATTGGCGCGCCATCGCCGCCGCTGTCCTTTCATCGGCTGCGCTGTTCGTCCTGACCGGCGCCATGCTCGGATTTGACGTCTGGCGGCTGTTCTGGACCGAAACCCGTCCCTTGATGACCGCAATACTGGAGGCGCAATATCCCCAGTCTTACCAGTCCAATGCCGCAACCATGTTCTTCCTGGCGCGCGCATGCGGGTCGAACTTGACGGTGGCTTACGCGATGCAGGCTGTCGCGACAATCGCCGCGATCACCGCCGCCATTTGGATCTGGCTGCCCCGGCGGCAAGTCGACCATGGCGAAAGGGTGGTCCTTACCGTCGTGCTGGCGACGGTGGCGACGCCTTACGGCTACAGCTACGACACTGTAGGCCTAGCCATTGCGGTCGCTTATTTGTTCTCGACACGCGCCAATATACCTCGGCTTTTCCTGGCGTTTATTTGGCTCTATCCTGCCATCGCTCATCTGGTGAATGGTGCCGGGCTGGGGATTGGCGTGCTGGTGCCGTTGTCCCTGTCGGCATGGATGCTCGTCGGCATAAGTGCCCGCGAACGTGGGAACGTTGTTTCAGAGGCGCCGGGAAGCCACACACGCTAGTTGCAGCGAGGAATTACCGCAATGGTCCCCCGAGGCTTCTTTTCGGGACGGCGTCCGCCAACGGATAGCGATGCGCGCATCCCGCCCGGCCAACATCTCGAGCAGGGATTTCCGGTGCTGTCGGCGGGACCGACGCCACATCTGCCCACCGAGGATTGGACGTTCACGTTGAAGCACGGGCCGAGACCGGTCAGGAAATGGAACTGGGCCGAGTTCAACGCTTTGCCGCTGACCAGGATGACGCGCGACATCCATTGCGTGACCGCGTGGACCAAAGTTCGATACGGCATGGCAGGGCGTCTGAATGGAAACGGCTGGTTCGGGAGACGTGTCGCCGCCGCTTTTTTCACAATCGCGCGGCACGGGTCGGGATGCGGCGGCGCGGCGTTGTCAGCGCAGCGGTGAAAAGATCGCCGAGACCAACTGGAACGGCAGTGCGCCGTAGGCGGCGACGGTCGCCTCATCGTGCCATTGCCGGAATTGCCGGGAGGGTCTCGCCTCAAGAGTCAAGGCGTGCTTCTCGCCGTCAAGCGTCACCTTGCCGCGAAAGTGCAGCACCCGTTCTCCACCGGACCGGCTGATGGCCATGGCGCGCAGGCGCGCAAAATGGTGATCATCGGCGTTGATCTCCATTTCGATGCGGCGGCGGACCGGTGGAACGCTGATCCTGACCGTGATGTCCAGCATCATGTCTCCTGCCGTCGGCGGGCAGGGCATGGCTTGTGAGAACACCGATAGCGACGCTGCTTCGGCTGGCTCGTTGCGGGCTGGCCTGCCGCGCCAGGCCTTGGCTGGCGGATCCTGCCGCAGCCGGCCGCTCTTTCGCCGCAGCCGCAATTGCTTGGCAAGGCCACGCGACAGCCAGACCAGCCTGCCGAAATCGGTCCGTGGCTTGGCTTGCAGCACTCCCGACCAGCGCGAAAGGCCAGCGTGGTCGGCCATCTCGATGACCGTGACCAACATCGTCTCCGGCACTGGAACACCGATCTCAAGCGCCAGATAGGACAACGCCACCGCTGCCGCGACGGCTAGGCCGCGCCTGGCGACGACGTCAAGGAACACATCCCAGTCGACATCGCCGCCGCGCAGGGCCACCGCGCAGTCCACCAGCCAGTCGCTATGCGTGTGGGCGTCGAGCCCGCCATGCCCGATGGCCAGCGCGATGCGGTCGGCCGGCGACGGTACCAGCACGTCGACGCCGCTGAACTCGGCTGCAACCGCCCGCCGCCAGATCGCCAGGTCGTCTTCGTGGCTTTGCTGCGACCCGTCATAAGCGAGCTGGTGCAGGTCGATGTCGCCAAAATTGCTCTTGAAAAAATTCATCGAGCGTAGCGACGCCAGTCTTGTCCGCAGATATTGCGGGCTGACACCGGTGGCGATCTGCCACTCGCGGTCGCGCAGGACGTCGAAGGCCGTTTGCAGGTCCTGCGGGCGCACCAAGATGTCGATGTCGTGCGCCACCCGGCCACGCTGCGCCGCTGTGTCGAGGGCGATCCGGCTGGCGCCCTTGATCAGCATCACCATGCATCCGGCGTCCGCCATTGCCTTCAGCGCCGGTTCGGCTTCACGCATCGCCATGCGGGATCTGGTCCACAGCATCTTCTGCAGGCCGACGAGACGCGGGTAGGCGGTATGGCCGGCCAATTTCCTGCCGAACCTGTCGGAGACGGCAGCCAGCAGCCGGTGTTCCCGGAAGGAGACGAGATCGATATCGTTCGCGTCAAGCCAGAGCGTGGCGTAACTTGCGGCGGCGTCCTCATTGGCAAGCAGCGCCGCCTTGAGCAACTGGTCGAGTCCACCCGTCGGCCAGGACCAGCCATAGTCCGGAAAGCGGCGGCCGATGCGGCGAATTGGCTTGGCCTTCAACGGGTGCCTGCCTTGTTCTGCGCTCGCCGCTGCATGGCGAGCCTTGCTACCTGGAGGTAGCCGCGGTCGCGTGCCGGATCGCGTCCGTATGACAGGCTGCCTGGCCTTATGCGCCGCAAGGCCAGCACCTCATCCATCATGCCGAGAACGAAGCCTGCCTCCCTGGCGCGGGCGATCCAGTCGATCATCTCGCCACGGCCCCCTGGCGGATCGACCACGGGGCCGATGGCGTCGGCCACGTCACGGCGGATTACCATGGTCGTCCGCGCCCAGCCGGGCAAGGCGGCGGCCTCGGCCGCGTCGGGCCGATCGTCGCGGAAGGTCCGCCAGTGACAGAAAACCGCCGACGTTGCCGGAGCTTCTGCGAAATGCGCCAGCTGCCGCTCAATCTTGTTCGGCAGCCACAGATCGTCCGCATCGAGCGTGGCGATGAACGGCGTCGACAGGGCCGCGATGCCTCGGGTCGTGGCGCTGCCAGGTCCGGCGTTTTCTTGCCGCAGCAGGCGTATTGGCATACCGAGAGCATGGATCATCCCGGCGAGATCATCGGTCGAGCCGTCGTCGACGATGACGATGTCATCGGGCTTCACCGTTTGCGCCATCACCGAGGCCAGTGTCTCGGCAATGGTTGTGGCCGCGTTGAAAGCTGGAATGATGACGCCATAGCCAGGCATGTTACATAAAGCGCCAGTCTGCGAGTTCCTTGAAATCGAAGATACCCTCGACCCTGTGCAAGGAAGGATCGGCCTTGCGCCGTTTCATCGACTTGTGAATGGCACGCATGAATTCCCGCAGTGCCGTATCGGCTTGCTTGGTCATGTTTCCCGGATGACGTCTGTAGTAAAGCGCGACCGTATCGGGCATGACGAATTTGGGGCCGCTTTCGAAGACGCGCAGCAGAAAGTCGGTGTCCTCGGCCTGCTTGAACGCCTCGTCGAAGGCGCCGATGCGCTCGATCAGCTTGCGGCTGAAGATGCCCGCCGACAGGTGGATTCCCCGCACCGTCATGCAATGGCTGTCGGCGGCCGGTTGCAGCGTGTCGTCGTCGATGCCGTCGACCAGCATCATCCGCGAGTAGGTCAGATCGAGGCCGGGATCGCCGGCAAAACAGGCAAGGTCCGCCCTGAAGCGCCCGGCCGGCGAAATATCGTCCGAATCGAGGAAAGACACGAAGTCTGCGTGCCGCGGCAATTGCAGCAGACCGGCGTTGCGCGCCTTTGTCACTCCGCCATTGGTTTGCTGGACAAGACGGATGCAGGGAGCCTCCTCGATCAGCGACCGGATAACCGCGGCCGAGCCGTCGGTGGAACCGTCATCGACGACGATGATGTCGAGATCGGCTGCGTCGCGTTGCCTGAGCAGGGAGCGCAGCGCCGGGCCGACATGATCTTCACGATTGTAGACCGGCATGATCACGCTCAGTTTCATGCTGTGCCCCGCATCATGAAATCCGCGATCGTACCGGCTATCTCCTGCGGCTCTGTCCCCAGCGACAGCCGGTAGCACGGCAGAAGGCGCGTGAGGTCGCTGAAAAAGCGGAAGCCACTTTCGCGCTCGCCCGGCATCTGGGCGATACCGGACGGTGCCAGTGCAATCATGGCTTCCTTTCGCGACAGCGGTATGATCGAACTGGCCCTGCCTCCGCTGATATGTGGCACCACCAGAGCGGTGATGTCCAGATTTGACGGCATCGGCCGGGCCGCTATGTCGCCAATGTGGAACTGATGCTTGCCTTGCCAGTTGAGCGGGCCGTACGACGTCAGCCTCCGGTCCAGTCCCAGGCGACGAAAACCCTCCGGATCCTGTTTGAGCGTGGCGAACAGGGGATAGGCGGTCACTGCCGCAGCCATGCCGATCAGCACATAATCGTCGCCGACACTGTCGAGCCGGTTGAGCAGCCCGGCGACGACCGTTCCCGATTTTCCGGCCCCACCCGAGCCGGCAAGCAGGATGCCCTTGCCGTCGATGCCGAGCGTTCCTGCATGGGCGAGCCGCATGCCGCGGGCCGCATATTCCCAATGCAGAAAGGCCCGCAGCGGCGCACCCGGCTCCCAGGGTGGGAAGGCGTCGGCCGAGGCCATCAATTGCACGCCAACGCCATGTTGCGGATCGTAGAACTGCCAGAAATCCAGATCGTGAAAATAGTTGCCACGCAATCCTGCCTCGGCCAGCCGGCTGGCGAAAGCATGAGGAGTAAAAAACGCCCGGCCCCAACCTGCCGGTGCGGGGACGCCCTCTATTTGTGGATCGGCGACGAAAATGCTGCATTTGCCGGGTCCGGCAACCGGCGCCGGAACGAAAGCCTGTTCGACGGCGCTCGCCAGGACTCCCGCGCCCATACGCACCGTGATCTCCAGCCGGGGCAAATGAACCTTGCGAGTGACGTGATAGTCGCCGGCCGCGCTTTCCGCTGCCGCCAGCACGTGACGCGCATAGTCGGGCAGGGTTTTCAGCGTGATGCTAGACATGGTCGCCCGGCCCCCGTGGTCGCCTGATAACAGCCGTTCAGGTTGCCTGCTTGACCGCCGGCCAGCCGACGGGCTCTTCCACCTCGTGGATGGGGTCGACCAGGATCAGGTCGGCGAGGTCGTCATGGATCTCGACGTGGAGCGGGTCGCCGGCACGGGCCAAGTCGGCGAGCAAGGTCTCGGAAGGCATCTGCGCCGGTGCATCGGCGGCAGGTGCGAGCAAGCCGAACTCGAGGAGTTGCGCAACGAACCGGCCGATCTCGGAGGCGGTCACCTCTCCAACTCGGGTCGCCGCTCCGATCAACTGAACGGGCGGTACGCCGGATGACAGCGCCTCCCAGATCCTGCTGCCGGAATCGGAGAAACCAAAATACTTGCCATTCGAGAGGTCGAGCACCACGGCTTCGCCGTCGAAAGATTCAAAGACGATGTCGCTGCTCGCGACCGTGTAGACGTCGGAATGACCCATCGGTGTTGTCCCGCCCTGCAATTGCCACAGCCAACCCGCCGGCTGGTGCGACTGCTTCCCCTACAACGCCTGTAAACACCGGGTTCTTTCTTGGCAAGGCACGGGCTCGGTTCGGGTGCTCGCCGCTTACGCCTCGATTTCCAGCGCCGACAGCGGCTTCGAGCAGCACGCCAGGATGAAGCCATCGTCGACCTCGTGATCGAGGATGCCGCCATTGTGGCTCATCTCGACAGCGCCGGAGACTTTCTTCACCTTGCAGGTTCCGCACAGGCCGAATTCGCAGGCGGCGGGAATTCGCACGCCCGAGGCGCGCGCCGTCTGCAGCACGGTCTGGCCGGCGACGCAGTCCGCATCGACATCCGAAAGCGTGAACCGGATCGGCGTCACGGCCTCGACAGGGCCGGCAGTACCGTCTTCTGCCGGTGCTGTGAACGGTGCCGGGATTTCCTCCACCATCGGCGCGGCAAAGCTCTCCTGGTGATATTTCGTCATGTCGAAGCCGGCTGCCTCGAGCATGCCGCGTACCGCACGCATGAAGGGGTCGGGACCGCAGCAGAAGATTTCGCGCTCACGGAAATCGGGCGCCAGCAGCGGCAGCCGGATCGCGTCGATCCGGCCCATATGCCCGTACCAGCCCTCGCGGCTAGACCGCTCTTCGATCATGAAGCCGAGTGACAGGCCCGGCATATGCCCGCCGAGCAGTTCGAGCTCCTTGCGAAAGATGATCTCTTCCGCGCGCCGCGCGCAGTTGACGAAGCCGACGTCGGTCCATGGCGCGCAGTCGTTCAACCAGCGCAGCATCGACATCATCGGCGTTACGCCGGAGCCGGCCGAGATGAACAGATATTTGGCCGCCGGGTGGCTGTGCAGCGAAAAGTCTCCGGCCGGCCCATAGGCCTTGACGTGCGAACCGGGCCTCAAATGTTCGAACATCCAGCGTGTGCCGACGCTGCCGGCCTGCGCCTTTACCGTCACCGCGATCGAGAACGGCCGTGACGGTGAAGACGACAGCGTGTAGGTGCGCATCAGCGGCCCATCGGCGGTCGGCAGCTCCAACGTCACGAACTGGCCCGGCTTGTAGCGGAACCAGGTCTGGTTGTCGGAACGGAAGGTGAAGGTCTTCACGTCGGGCGCCTCGTCGCTGACGCCGATCACTTCCAGCACCTGCAGCCGGTCGTTCCAGGGTGCCATCTGGTCGAGATGACGATAGAGGCCAAGGTCCGTCATCGCATTCATCCTCTTGTCCCCTGTGTTCCGTGCATCGCTTGATCCCAAGACGCTGCGTTTTTGCAGCCAAGCGTGTCCGCTTGGCTACAAAAAAAATTGCTCTAGGCGACGCTACGCAGGGCCGGCCTGCCATCGCCGGCCAGGCGCGGGCCGATGAACGACGAATACCATTCGACGAACTGGATGACGCCACCTTCGTGCAGTTCCGAATAGGGACCGGGCTCGTAGGCCGGCGACAGAATGCCGAAGGCGTTTTCCTCGACGATGCGGCGGTCCTGGTCGTTGGTCTCCGTCCAGACATGGGTGAGTTCGGCGAGATCGTAGTCGACGCCTTCGACCGCATCCTTGTGCACCAGCCATTTCGTCGTCACGGCGGTTTCCGTGGCACTGATCGGCAGCACGCGGAAGGTGACGGCGTGGTCGCCGAGGATGTGGTTCCAGGTTGTCGGATAGTGGTAGAGCAGCAAGGAACCGATCCGATCGGTGGCAACGCTGTCTGACAGGTTCTTCTTGACCGCGCGCTTGCCCGTCATCGTGTAGCTGACGGCATCGCGCAGCAGCGGCGCGCGGGTGGCGCGGTATTGCCCGGCCGGATCGATGCGGAACTTGCTCGGCAGGCCGGCCGCCTCGCATTTCGCCCAGTGCGCCAGCATTTCCGGGTCGCTGTCGGCGCCTTGCACGCCGGTCACCGTAGGCGCTTCCGGAAACGTCTTGCAGAGTTCGGGATGGTTGCCGGCGCAGTGGTAGCACTCGCGGTTGTTTTCCCAGACCAGCTTCCAGTTGCCTTTCTCGACGATCGTACTCTCGAAGGCGACTTTTGCTTCGCTGAGCCGGTGCGGCTTGAGATAAGGCTCTATCATCGCCCGCATCGGCGCGAAATCCGCCGGCTCCTTGGCCAGGCAGATGAAGATGTAGCCGGCCACGCTCTCGCAGGCGACCGGCTTCAGGCCGAACTGGCTCTTGTCGAAACCGTCGGCCATCTGGCGGGCGAAAAGCAGGCGCCCATCCAACTCGTAGGTCCACTGATGATAGGGGCAGACCAGCTTGGCGGCCGTGCCTTTGTCGGAGTTGCAGACGCGGCTGCCGCGATGGCGACAGGAATTGTGGAAGGCGTTGATCTTGCCTTGCTGGTCGCGGACAAGGACGACCGGGTAGTCGCCGATCTGCGCGGTGATATAGCTGCCCGGCTTCGGCAGTTCGCAGTCATGGCCGATGAACAGCCAGTCGCGATACCAGATCAGCTCCATGTCGAGCTTGAAGAAATCGGGGTCGGTGTAGAAGGGCTGCTCGAGCGAGAAACCGCCTCTGCGGTTCTCCAGCAGCCTCAGCATGTCGTTGCGCACATCCATGTCCTGTCCTCGCGTTAAGGACTGACTATGGTGGTGATGGAGGAAGGATTGGACGCAGGCCAGGGCGAGCCGGCATGCATCATCCGCCTCTTGACCGCCCACCGCGATCAGTCGAGTCTAGAATCTCGGCTGGTTTCCGGGCTCTGGAGTTGTCCTTGCGGACGATCGCGACACCTTCCCAGGCTTGCACCCAGTGGTCTCCCGTTGCGATTTGAACTCCACCACCGTTGCGGGGGCAGCGCCGGATTCTGACCGGCTTCCCAATTCTCTGCCCCGTCGTCACGAAGCGGCACCTGAGATGGCGCGATCTAATCACGACACGCGTCGTGGCGTCGGCATGAAAACGACATCGCATCCATGCGGCGCGACACGCATAAGCGATAGTTCGATCGAGGATCGGGGCTCTTGAAATCGTCTCATCGCCGCCCCGCCGGGGGTCGGGTTTCGATCTTTGGCAGAAGCAAAAAGGGCTAACGGTTTCGAAAAGTGACTATTAGCAGCGCCTAAAATCGAACCGAACGGTTCGTTTCTGTTGACGGTGCGTGCAGGACAGTGTGAACACTCGGCCTCCGACACAGTTGGTGATGGGAGTGGAGCTTTCATCTAATCA
This sequence comes from Mesorhizobium sp. M0152, assembly GCF_040322415.1. NCBI lineage: Bacteria > Pseudomonadati > Pseudomonadota > Alphaproteobacteria > Hyphomicrobiales > Phyllobacteriaceae > Mesorhizobium > Mesorhizobium sp. M0152. Next base: position 31,190 of record NZ_JAMYTH010000030.1, on the reverse strand, counting down.
TCTGATATTTAACGGGAAAAATCGCAAGTAGAAGGTTTTGGCCCAGTTTCAAGAGGTGGATTCATGGTCCAGTCGGAACAACTTCGTGATTGGCAATGACCAGATGACTTTCCCACATCGGGGCTGTCCGAACGACGCGATTTCCTCCCAAGACACGCCGCTAGACGGACGGGAAAATACTGGAGTACCTAAAATGAAAAAAATTGTCCTCACTGCCGCCGCCCTTCTGGCCATTTCCGGCAGCGCCTTCGCCATTGGTAGCGACCACTATGGTTCGAACGCCCCGGCAGCCACTGCTGTCGACAGCTCGTACACCGCTTCGGTCAAGAAGTCGGAACCGGCTGCTCAGACGCCTGCTCAGGGCAGCGACCGCAACCTCTTCGGCAACAACTAACAACCGATTGCCAGCAGGTGGCCGGCTCGCCCGCCGCCCTGGTGAAACCAAATTCAGGAGACTTGAAATGAAGACGATCATTCTTGCTGCCGCCGCCGTTCTGGCCATCTCCGGCAGCGCCTTCGCCGATGGCGGCAACTATGGCTCGAACGGCGCCAACCAGCCCGCGGTTACTTCGACCGACAGCTCGTATACGGCTTCGACCCAGAAGTCGGCTCCGGCTGAAAAGCAGCCCGTCCAGGGCGCCGATCGTAACCTCTTCGGCAATAACTAACAGCCAATTCCCCGTGGACGGCGGGCTTCCCCCCCGCCCCGGTGGAACTTGAAATTCAGGAGACTTGAAATGAAGAAGATCATCCTCGCTACCGCCGCCGTCCTGGCTATCTCCGGTAGCGCTTTCGCCGGCAGCGACAATTTTGGCTCCAATGGCGCCAACCAGCCTGCCACAACCGCTGTCGACAGCTCGTATACGGCTTCGACCGGCAAGTCGGAGCCGGCCACGCAGGCGCCTGTAACCCAGGGCAGCGACCGCAACCTGTTCGGCAACAACTAACATCTGACCGCAAGGCGGCGGCTTGCCGCCGCCTTGGATTAGCGAATACGGAGTATCAAAAAATGAAAAAGATTGTTCTCACTGCCGCCGCTCTTCTGATTGCCGCCGGCAGCGCCTATGCCCGCAACGACAACGTTGGCGGCACCGACATCAACAAGCAGGCGACCGTCAACGTCGACACCTCGCACACGGGCTCGATCCGCAAGAGCGAGTCGCCCGTCTACAAGCTGCTCAATTCGGCGGGCGACGTACCGAAGTCCGCCCCTCAGGGCAGCGACCGGAATCTCTTCGGCCGCTAACAGCCGAAGCTGATTTCCAAAAAAAAGCGGCGGGCCTGGGCTCGCCGCTTTTTCGTTATCGGGACGTGGTTCCGTCTCAGGCCGCTTTCGCTTCCGCTTCATGAAGCGCGAAGGACCGCCCCTCGGTGTCGAATATATGCAGGTCCTCGCCATTGGCGCTCAGCCGCAATGTCGAGCCGCGCTTGACCTCGACATTGCCAGGCAGCTTGGTCACCAAGGGCAGATCGGCGCGGCCGATATCGATGTAAACGAGCTGAACCTCGCCGAGCTGTTCGACATAGTCGACCGTCCCTTCGAACAGATAATCGCCACCGCTGGCGATGATCAGATCCTCCGGCCGTACGCCGAAGCTTACCGCCGTCCCCTTTGCCGAAGCAGGCGTCGAGATCGGCACGGTTGCCTTGCGACCGCCGACATGGCTGACGATTGTCGCGTTTCCGGTCCTTTCGATGGTCGCCGGCAGGATGTTCATGGCCGGTGAGCCGATGAACTGGGCGACAAAAAGATTGCCTGGCTTCTTGTACAGATCCATCGGCGTGCCGACCTGTTCGATATGGCCGTCCTTGAGCACCACGATGCGGTCGGCCAGCGTCATCGCCTCGACCTGGTCGTGTGTGACGTAGATCATCGTCGTGTTGGGCATCGATTCCTTGAGCTTGGCGATCTCGATACGCGTGGCGACGCGCAGTGCCGCATCGAGGTTCGACAGCGGCTCGTCGAACAGGAATACTTTCGGATTGCGCACGATGGCGCGGCCAATGGCAACGCGCTGGCGCTGGCCGCCCGACATCGCCTTGGGCAGGCGGTCGAGATATTTGGTCAGCTGCAGGATTTCCGCCGCCTGGCGCACGCGCCGGTCGATCTCGGCCTTGCTCTCCTTGCCGATCTTCATCGAGAACGCCATGTTGTCGTAGACGGTCATGTGCGGGTAGAGCGCATAGGACTGGAACACCATGGCAATGCCCCGCTTCGAAGGCGGCACGTCGTTCACCACCTCGCCGTCGATCCTGAGTTCGCCGGAGGTGATCTCCTCGAGCCCGGCGATCGAGCGCAGCAATGTCGACTTGCCGCAGCCCGACGGGCCGACGAAGACGATGAACTCGCCAGATTTGATATCGAGGTCGATGCCGTGGAGAATGTTGAGATTGCCGTAGGACTTCTTCACTTGTCTTAGCGTGACATCGGCCATGATTTCCCTCCGAGTGATTTCCTCAAAAATTCAGTCGATACGCCCGAACCAGGCGCCGTAGCCGCCGAGGCGGACGGAACCGCCGCCGGACTGTCCCGGGAATCCATGCCCGGACAAAGGTTGCAGCGATCGGCCGCCAAGGTCAACCTCGGCCGGCCTCGCGCCAAGGTTGAAGACGCAGACGACCTGTTCATTGCCCGCCTGGCGGGTGAAGGCAACTGTATCGCCCTCGCTTTCGAAGAAGGTGATATCGCCCTTGGCCAGCGCTGGATGGGCGCGCCGGAAGGTCAGGAAGCGCCGGTAATGTTCCAGCAGCGACGCTTCATCGCCCTGCTGGACATTGACCGCTTGCGACAGATGCTTGGCAGGCACCGGTAGCCAGGGCTTTGCCGAGGAGAAGCCGCCATTCGTGGCGCTGCCATCCCACACCATCGGCGTGCGGCAGCCGTCGCGGCCCTTGAATTCCGGCCAGAAGCGGATGCCATAGGGGTCCTGCAGATCCTCGAAGCGAAGGTCGGCTTCGCCGAGCCCGAGTTCTTCGCCCTGATAGATGCAGACCGAGCCGCGCAGCGACATCAGCAGCGCCGAGATGACCTTGAGATAGGCGGCCGGGTCGGCCTCGTTAGCGGCCCAGCGCGAAGCCGGGCGCATCACGTCATGGTTGGAAAAGGCCCAGCAAGACCAGCCGTCGCTGGCCGCCTTGCCGAACGCCTCCAGCACCGAGCGGACCTTGGCCGCGCTGATCTTTTCCGGCGCCAGGAAGTCGAAGGCATAGCACATGTGGACCCGCTTGCCGCCGGCGGTGTAGGCGGCCACCACGTCCAGCCCGCGTTGCGAATCGCCGACCTCGCCGACCGCCGCCGTCGCCGGATACTCGTCGAGCAGGGCGCGAAACCGTTCGAGGAAGCCGAGGTTTTCCGGACGGCTCTTGTCGTAGATGTGGTCCTGGTAATTGTAGGGATTGACCGCGGGTGCGGTCTGGTCGTTGCGTTCCTCGGGCGGCAGCGGCGGGTTGTTTTCCAACCCCTGGCTGTGGAAGTAGAAATTGATGGTGTCGAGCCGGAAGCCATCGACGCCGCGCTCCAGCCAGAAGCGGGTGACGTCGAGCAGCGCGTCCTGGACCTCGCGGTTGTGGAAGTTGAGGTCCGGCTGCTCGGCAAGGAAATTGTGCAGATAATATTGCTGGCGGCTGGTGTCCCATTGCCACGCCGATCCGCCGAAGATCGACAGCCAGTTGTTGGGCGGCGTACCGTCCGGCCGGGCGTCCGCCCAGACATACCAGTCGGCTTTCGGATTGGTGCGGTTCGACCGGCTTTCCTTGAACCACGGATGAATGTCGGCGGTGTGCGACAGCACCTCGTCGATCATCACCTTGAGGCCCAGCCTGTGCGCTTCCGCCGTCAGCGCATCGAAGTCGGCAAGCGTGCCGAACATCGGATCGACATCGCAATAGTCCGAGACGTCGTAGCCGAAATCCTTCATCGGCGACTTGAAGAACGGCGAAATCCAGATGGCGTCCGCGCCGAGCGCGGCGATGTAGGGCAATCGCCCGATAATGCCCTTGAGGTCGCCGATGCCATCGCCGTTCGAATCCTGATAGCTGCGCGGGTAGATTTGGTAGATCACCGCACCTCGCCACCAGTCGCGGTCGACGGCGAGATCGGGCTTCGAACTGGCCTTCAAAGCGGATTGCATTGTCTCAGCCTCCTTTCACCGAGCCGGCAAGCAGCCCGCGAACGAAATAGCGCTGCAGCGAGAAGAACACGAGCAGCGGCACGATGATGGTCACGAAGGCCGATGTCGTCAGGATCTCCCAATCGCCGCCGCGTGAGCCAAGCAACGCATTGAGCTTGGCGGTCAGTACGATCTGGTCTGCTTCCGTACCCAGGAAAACCATCGCCACCAGCAGATCGTTCCATACCCACAGGAACTGGAAGATGGCGAAGGAGGCCAGCACCGGGAACGACAGCGGCAGCACGATCTTGACGAAGATCTCGAAATCGCTGGCGCCATCAATGCGCGCCGATTCCATGATCTCTCGCGGCAGCCCGGCAATGTAGCTTCTGAGCAGGTAGATGGCGAAGGGCAGGCCGAAACCGGTATGCGCCAGCCATATGCCGAGATAGGTTTTCGACGGCATGCCGAAGAAGGCGCCGACGCCGTTGTAGAGTTTCAATAGCGGGATCAGCGACATCTGCAATGGCACCACCAGCAGGCCGATGATGACCGCAATCAGCAGCGCGCGGCCGGGAAAGCGCATCCAGGCCAGCGCATAGGCGGCAAAGGCCGCGATCAGGATCGGGATGACCGTCGCCGGTATGGTGACGGTCAGCGAATTCATGAACGAGCGGCCGATGCCTTCGGAAAACAGCACCGTGCGGTAGTTGTCGGTGGTGAATTTCGGTGGTGCCGACGAGGCATAGTAGACACGCTGGCCGCGATCGCCTTCGAATGCCTTGGGCGATTGCATGACGAAGCTGCCGTCGGCATTGAGCTGCAGGGTCACGCCGTCGCCGAGATCGGCTGACGTGCCGGCGGAATACTGCGTTGGCGCCGCCGACTTGACGCCGAAGGCGCTGATGTCGCGCTTGGCCCCATCGCCGAAGATATTGCCCTCGAGGACGAACTTGCCGTCCTTCTCGACCTGCGCCGAGGCAGCGGGCAGGCGGCCGGCTTCCGTCTGGGTGGAACTGGCGAACGAGTTCCACCAGCCCGAGGCGATGATCTGGTTCTTGTCGCGCAGCGAGGAGACCAGGATGCCGAGTGTCGGGATGGTCCAGATCGTAACGAAGACCAGCACCGCGATGTGGACGCCGAAGCGGCTGGCAAAGGAATTTCCGGTCGCGACGGCCATCTCAGTGTCCCCCCGTCTCTTTATTGGCCTGGCGGATATTCCAGACCATGATCGGAATGACCGCGATCATGATGATGATGGCGATGGTGGCGCCGCGGCCGAAATCGCCGCCGCCGCGGAACATCCAGTCGAACATCAGATTGGCCAGCACCTGACTGTTCCATTGGCCGTTGGTCATGGTCAGCACGATGTCGAACACTTTCAGCACCAGAATGGTGATCGTGGTCCAGACGACGGCGATGGTGCCCCAGATCTGCGGCACCATGATCTTCCAGAAGATCTGGAACGGGTTGGCGCCGTCGATGACGGCGGCTTCCAGCGTTTCCTCAGGAATGCCGCGAAGCGCCGAGGACAGGATGACCATGGCAAAGCCGGTCTGGATCCAGATCAGGATCACCATCAGGAAGAAATTGTTCCAGAACGGCAGCGATATCCAGACCTGCGGCTGGCCGCCGAAATGCTGGATGACGGCATTGAGGATGCCGATCTGCGTCTGGCCTTCGCCGCGGTACTCGTAAATGAATTTCCAGATGACGCTGGCGCCGACGAAGGAGATGGCCAGCGGCAGGAAGATCAGGCTCTTGGCGATCGTGCCCCACCAGATCTTGTCGGTGAGCACGGCAATGATCAGGCCGAGGAACGTGCAGGCGGCAGGCACCACCGCCAGCCAGAGCACATTGTTGAGGATCGAATTGCGGAACTCGCGGTCGCCGAAGGCCCACTGATAGTTGGCCAGGCCGACGAAGCTGACGCCGCCGCGATCGAGGAAGGACAGCCGCAACGTCTCGACCACCGGGTAGATCAGGTAGATGGTCAGGATGATCATCGCCGGGCCGACGAACAGCCAGGGCCGGATCAGGCCTTGCCGGCGCAGATTGTCGACGGCGGCAGCACCAGAGACGCCGCGCGAGGGAAAGGTGATGTCGAGCAGTTTGTTGGCGCCCCAGAAATAGGCGACACAGCCGCCGACGCCGACGATGATGACAAATATGGCCGAGAAAATCTGAGCCGCCATGGGTCCCTCTCCCTGCGCATGACCGGCCAGGCCGAACAATCCTGGCGATGGATGATGCGCCGATTCAGTTAGTCGGAACGATCGAACGCAAAGCCGGTCCGGCGTCGCTGCCGGTCGGATCCGGGCCGGCAAGGCCCGGATCCAGTATGAGGATCAGGAAGTTCTGAAGTGCGGCCGAGGCCAGCTGCCAGACGTTTTACTACCCGAGCTTTTACTTGATGGCGTCCCAGCTCTTCTGGATGTCGGTGGCGACGTCCTGCGCGGACTTGCCGCCGACCAGGTCGATCATGCCGGTCCAGAAGGAGCCGGCGCCGATCTTGCCTGGCATCAAGTCGGAACCATCGAAGCGGAAGGTCGAGGCATTGGCCAGGATTTCGCCCTGCTTCCTCAGCGCATCGCTGGCATAGGCCTCTTTGTTGACCGTCTTGAGCGGCGTCACGAAGCCGCCTTCAGCCATCCAGATCTCGTGCGCAAGCGGCATCTTCAGGAATTCGATGAACGCGCGAGCACTCTTGCTATCTTTCGTTATCATGGCGAGCGTGCCGGCGCCGAGCACCGGCGTGCCGAGGTCAGGCTTGGACGCGTAGGGCGGGAAATAGAAGAAATCCGCGTCCTGGCCGATCTTGGTTCCTTCCGGGAAGAAGGTCGGGATGAACGAGGCCTGGTGGTGCAGGTAGCATTTCGGCGGCACCGAGAAGAGGCCCTTCGGGCTATCGCGGAAATCGGTCGCCGCCACCGCCTTGGCGCCGCCATCGACCATCTTGTCGTCGGTCGCGATCTTGCCGAAAATGTCGATGGCGTTGACCACCGCCGGATCGTTGAACGGTATCTCGTTCTTCACCCATTTGTCGTAGACTTCCGGCGACTGCGTGCGCAGCATCAGGTCTTCGACCCAGTCGGTTGCCGGCCAGCCGGTGGCGCCGCCCGAACCAAGCCCGATGCACCATGGCGTGCCGCCATCGGCAATGATCTTCTTCTCGAGGTCGGCGAGTTCTTCCTGCGTCTTCGGCACCTTGTAGCCGGCTTCCTCGAAATTATCCGGCGAGTACCAGACCAGCGACTTTACGTCGGCCTTGTAGGGGAAGGCGAAGAAGCCCGGCTTGCCGTCCTTGTCCTTGAAGGTGCCGAGGTCGACCCATGACTGGCCGGCGCCGTAATTGTCCTTGATCCATTTGGCGGTATCGTCGCCGAGTGGTGTCAAAAGACCCTTCGATGCCAGATCCTGGATCAGGCCGGGCTGCGGCAGCACGGCGATGTTGGGCGGACTGCCGGCTTGCGTGTCGATAACGATCTGCTGTTCGTAATTCTCCGAGGAGGAATATTTTATTTCGACGCCGGTGGCCTCCGAGAAATAATCGAGTACACCGCGCACCAGGCCTTCGTCCTCGCCGCGCCACGGCCCGAAGATCGACAGGGTCTCGCCCTTGAGGTCGACTTTCTTGAGCTCTTCGTAATTTGCCCAGTTGAAGCGCTTGTCTTCGCCCGGCTTGAACTTCAGTTCAGCCTGCGCGGGCGCGTTCAGGGCGAGCGTGGCAAGCGCGGCGCCCAGCAAAAGCATTTTCTTCATCGGTATTCCTCCCAGTGGGGTCACAAACACCGGACGGAACCTCCATTCCGCCCGCCGACGCCGCAGGACTGTGACTCAGTCGGAAAGGAACCGCAACCTTTCGAAGAGCCTTCCAAAGCGCTTTGGCTTTTCTGATCTCGCCATTGAATCACTCGGGAGTCAAGAGGCGCTCGGGTTAATCGATTTAATTTCAGGCATTCGGTGCTCGAAAAGGTGCGCTGCAGCATGCTTTTTCGGCGGTGCAGCAGAAATTCTTGTTTCAAACCCGTCCCGTCCGCGCTTATGGTCGCTGCTGGATGAGCGCGCCTTTGTGGCGCTTGGGTCGATTCAACTTAAAAGCGCTTTGGGGCGTGGAGGCCTCTCGTGAACCTGAAGCAGCTCGCGCATATGCTGGCGCTTTCACAGACCACGGTAAGCCGAGCGCTGAACGGCTATCCCGAGGTCAACGAGGAAACCCGCCGGCGGGTGATGGACGCCGCCAAGCGCCACGGCTACCGCCCCAATCCGAGCGCGCGGCGGCTGGCGACCGGCAAGACCGGAATGATCGGCTATGTCCTGCCGACGGGAGCCGCCGTCGACATCGATCCGCACTTCGTCGAGTTTCTGTCCGGCCTTGGCGATTATGCCCGCGCGCACGAACTCGACCTGGTGCTGTCGCCGGCCGACGCCGACGACCAGGAGACCACCTACCGGCGCATCGTCGCCAACCGGCAGGTCGACGCCGTCTACATCTCCTCGCCAAAACCCGAGGACCGGCGCGTGGCGCTGGTCAACACGCTCGGCATTCCCTTCATCGTCCATGGCCGCAGCGAAGGCTTCGATTTCGACTATCCCTATCTCGACATAGACAATGAGGGTGCCTTCCACGAGGCGGCCAGGCTTCTCATCCAGCTTGGCCATCGGCGGCTGGCGTTGATCAACGGCGACGACCGCGAGACCTTCGCTGTCCATCGCGAGCGCGGCGTGCGCCGGGCGTTGGCCGCAAGCGGGATGACGCTGGGCGAACATCATGTCTGCTCGGTGGTCATGACCGAAGAGAATGGCTATCGCGCCACCAGGCGTTTGCTGGAGGCGAGCGACGCCCCGACGGCGATCGCCTGTTCCAGTCTGATCATGGCATTGGGCGTCGTGCGCGCGGTGCGCGACCTCGGCCTGGCCATTCCCGGCGACGTGTCGCTGATCGCCCATGACGACGTCTTTCCCTGGCTGAGGCCGGAGAATTTTTCGGTGCCGTTGTCGACGACGCGCTCGTCCATCCGTCTTGCCGGCGCGCGCATCGCCGAGCGGCTGGCGGCACGGATCTCCGGACTGGAGGAGGGCGCCCGCAGCGAGGTCTGGCCGGTCGACCTGGTGGTCAGGGGTTCGGTGGCGGGTGCGCCTGCCTAAGGCAATTCCAGGAAAAATGTGAACGGTTTCCCCGGAAAAGCGCATAGCGCTTTCCCCAGCAAATTGCCTAAAATGAAGGGATAGAGCGTTCGGCGCTTCCGTGAAACGGTGAGCCGCTTGGGATCAAACCCATTGTCGTCTCAGTCTGTGGATTTGAGATGATCGATGAAGGCGCGCAGTTTCGGCAGGACCTGGCGCTTGCCGGGATGATAGAGATAGACGCCCGGCGTCGTGGTGGCGATGTGATCCAGCACCGCCTTGAGTTTTCCTTCGGCTATCGGGCCTTCGGCGACAGGTCGAGGCGTCTGCGCCAGCCCGACGCCTTGCATCGCGGCCCCCAGCAATGTCGGATAGTCGTGCGCGATCAGCGGGCCTGACACCATAGCCTCGATCGACCCGTTGCCGTCGACAAATGACCAGGGCGCTATGGCGCCGTTCGACCGGCGCAAGCGCAAGCAGGCATGGTGGCGCAAATCGTCGACGCGTTCGGGGTAACCGTGGCGTTCCAGATAGTCCGGGCTGCCGACGACCACGAACGTGAAAGGCGGCGTCAGCCGCACCGCGACCATGTCGGGTGCGATGAACTGGCCGAGGCGGATGCCGGCGTCGAACCCGCCGGCCGCGAGATCGACCATCTCGTCGCTCGCGGCGATCTCCAGCTCGATCTCGGGATAGGCTCGGCAGAACGACGCGATCATCGGCTCCAGGATCAGCGGCACGACGGCGCGAGGCACGGACAGCCGCAGCAGGCCGGTCGGCCGTTGCCCGACGTCACGAGCGGCTTCGCCGGCCGCGACGATCTCCTCGAACGCAGGGCCGGCGCGGTCGAGGAACCGCTGACCGGCCTCGGTCAAGCCAACGCTCCGCGTCGTGCGGGCAAACAGCGCCGCACCCATGCGCGCTTCCAGCGCACGCACCGCCTGACTCACCGCGGATGGCGTCACGCCGAGATCCGCGGCCGCACGACGGAAATTGCGGCGCTTGGCGACGGCCAGGAAAACCTCGACGCCTTCCAGCGCGCCGTGCCGGATTGTGTAGCTCTGCTTCATAGGTTGTTTCGATTACAGCGGATGGTCGAATTATGGAAGCGGGATTAGGAATTGATGACGCTCGAACACAGCATGAAAAACAACCTCTCAAGAGGATGCCAGATGTCCACGGAAGTCCTGTTCCAGGTCCAGCTTGTCCTGGGCTATGTCACGTGGCTGCTTTGCTTCGGCGCCTACGGTCTGCCGTGGCTGAACTCGATGGACGGGGTCGCGGCGCAACGCGCCATTGCCACCTTGCATAGCTTCCGCTTCTTCGGGCTCGTCTTCATCCTTCCGGGCGTCGTCGGCCCCGATCTGCCCGCCGGATTTGCCGTATTCGCCGCTTATGGCGATTTCGCAACAGGAGTGTTGGCCATGCTGGTGCTGCTCATGGTGAGGATACCTCGGCTCTTCTGGCCGCTCGTCGTGGCGTTTAATCTCGTGGGGACGGTCGATCTCATCGCCGCCTATTACCACGCCATCCAGCTCGGTCTTCCTGCGCACGCGGAGCAGTTGGGCGCCGCCTATGCGATCCCGATCATCTACGTGCCGCTGCTGATGATCACGCACATCGCCGCATTCTACCTTCTGGTACGGGCTGGGAAAAAACGTGACTTGCAGCAGGTCATTCCTTAGCCGCCCCTGCCGCCTTGATGTCTAGCAGCCCATAGCCGAAGTCGTTGTCACGCCCCTTTGGGCCGAGATCCCTAGCCGTTGCCGCCAAGGCTTTCTCGATATCGTCGGCCGAGCGATCGGGCGCGGCATGGATGAGATTGGCGATGGCGCCGCTCACGATCGCCGCCGCGAACGAGGTGCCGGTGACGACGTCCGAGCCGGCGCCGCTTGGTGCCACCATCTCGACGCCGGGCGCCGAGATGAAGACATAGGCGCCACGATTGGCCTGCGGCATCAGCCCGTCCTTGGCGTCGGTGGCGGTCACAGCGATGACGCCGTCGAAGGCGGCCGGATAGCCGTAGGGCGCTTTCGGCCCGTTATTGCCGGCGGCGGCAACCAGCACCATGCCGAGCGCCCTTGCATTGCGGCAGGCGACCCCGAGCAGGTCGTTCTTCGGACCGACGAAGCTCATATTGATGATGCGCACGTCCTGCTCCGCCGCCCAGTCGAGCGCCGACAGGATGACGTCCATGGTAGACTTGCCGCCCTCGAACGCGCGGGCGTGATAGATCCTGGCGCCGGGCGCCATGCCCTCCAGCGCGCCGACACCGGCAATCAGCCCGTCGACCGAGGTGCCATGATCGCGTTTTTCGATCGGCACGCCGGGCATGGCGTCGAACTGTCCGGCGATGACGCCGGCCAGCGCCGGATTGGTGTCGTCTATGCCGGTATCGATCACCGCGATGCGGACGTCTTGCCCGCTGGCCGCCTTGGAATCGAGCGCTATGCGCTCGAACGCATAGTTGACGATGCCTGCGGCCTGCTGCAGCGAATAGACATGGTTGGCCTCGCGCCGCTGGGTGCGGCCGTCGGCGGCCAGTTGCGCCAGCACGACGCCGACGGGGCGGCCGTCGGGAATGCCGAAACGCGCCAAAGTGGTGCCAAGCAGCCGCGATTGGCGCTGCGAGCGCACTTCGAGGCCGAAGGAGGCCGCGATCTGCTGCACGGCGCCGGCATCGCCGTCGACGGTCACCAGCACCTCGTCGGGCACGAAATCGCCGACCACGGCGCGCGGCGGCTGAACGGCGATGAGATCGGTAGGCGAGACGGTCGGCCCGCCGACCGAGCTTCCGGGTTGCGAGGGGGCGGCTGGCGACGTGCCGCCTGCCGGATCCTGGCGTGTGGCGGGCGTCGGCAGGGGCACCGGACCTTGGGCCGGACTGGGGAAAAGATCGACGATCAGGGCAGGCAAAAAGACGGCGCCGGGCTGCGCCGCGCCCGGTCCGCCATTCGCGTCACCGCCGCCCTCGGCGCAGTCCACTCCCGCTGCACTGCTTTCGTCGCGGCAATCGATCTTCGTCCGGTCGGGATTGGGATCTTCTGTCTGCGCCGATGCGGGCATGGCGGCGACTGTCATCGCCGCCCCAACAATTGCCGCAAATCGAATGGCCGCTTCAGCCGCCATCAGCAGGTTTCCTTCCCTCGATCACGGTCTCGGTGAAAGGCTGGGCGGCAATAAGGCCGATTTGCTTGGTATAGTCGGCCGCGTTGCCGGTGGGGATGCCAAGTCGGAACACGCCGTCGGCGTTCGGCCCGCCGATGATTTTCAGCCCGTTGCCATCTAGGAAAGCGGAAATATCCGACATCTTGGCATCCGGTTTGAACTTCACCAGGGCGAACGGCATCTTCGCCAGGTCGTCTTGCGCGCCGGCAATCTCGAAATCATTGCCCTTGCCGCCGGGCTGCACGAACGACTGGACCATGACCAGCGCCAGCAGCACCGCGGCCGCCGCCCAGGCGACGCCCACCGGCACCGCCATGAAGCGATCCCAGGCCTGCGCCAGCCAGGACGAGCCCGCAGGCGCCCGCGCCGGTCCGGCCTCGGCGTCGAACGCCTTGGCGAAACGGCTGAGCGCATCGGCCGGCGGGCGGATGACCTCGTTGGCGGCGGCGGTGCTGGAGAATTCGGCTTCCGCCTCGCCAAGGGCGGCAAGTGCAGCCGGATCGCTGGCCAGCCATTCCTCGACGGCTTCCAGCTCCGAACCTTCCAGCGAGCCGTTCAGGTAGAACGGAAGCAGCGTTTCCATTTCGTCGCGGCGCGACATTTTTTCAGCGGCGCTCATGGCCACCCCCTGTCGTATCCAGCGGCTTTCAACGCCTCGCCGAGTTTCTTGCGGGCGTAGAACATCCGGGTCTTGACGGTTGCGACAGGGATGCCGAGCACCTCGCCGATCTCTGTCACCGACTGTCCATGATAATAGGCAAGGTCGATCACCGTGCGATGTTCTTCCGGCAAAGCGTCGATGAGACGGCGCAAGGCTGCGGCCTTGTCCTCCTTCATGGTGACGACCTCGGGCGTGTCGGCGCTGTCCGGCACTGCGGCGGCGGCCTCGTCGTCGATCCAGTCTTCCTTCTTCTTGCGCAGCAGGGACAGCGCCTTGAACCGGGCGATCCCGAGCAGCCATGTCGAGACTTCGGACCGACCCTCGAAGCTCGGCGCCTGGCGCCACAGTTCGAGAAACACTTCGTTGGCGATATCGTCGGCCATCATTTCCGATCCCGTCTGGCGTGCCACGAAGCGGTAGACCCGCGCGTGGTGACGCATGAACAGGAGCCGCACGGCGGCCCGGTCGCCCTTCGCGACCCGGTCGACAAGCGCACGATCGGTCTCAATCGCCGCCGTCATGGCCGGTCGAGCCGCCTGGCTCCTGACTGCTCTGTCGCTGGTCGGTCCAAAAAGGTTCATCCTCCGCCAAGGAATTTGAAAGCTAACCGAAGAGCGGGGCGGTTGCCAGAGTGTGTCCCTTCTCACCGCCCTAAACGGGGAGAAGGTGCCGGTCCACCCTCCGCAGCTGCAGCGCAGCTGCTGCGGAGGACGGGCAGGCGGATGAGGGGCGGCACCAGCGTTGCGCTACTCCATCACCCCAAAAACGGCTTCGCCTTCATCGTCGCCGGCACTGGCACGCCCAGCCGCGTCAGCACTGTCGGCGCGAGCTGCAGCTGGTCGAGCAGCGTGTCGGCCTGCGGTCCCTTGCCCAGGCCGAAATAATAGAGCGCGAAATCCTGCATCTCGTCGTCGTGGCCGCCATGGTGGCCGCGGTCGGTCTGGCCATGATCGGCGGTGACGATGACCTCGTAGCCGGCTTCGATCCAGCGCGGCAGAAAGGCCGCCAGCATACCGTCCATCGCATAGACGGCATGGTCCATCTCGTGGCAGTCATGGCCGAAGCGGTGGCCCATCGAATCCAGCGTGCAGGTGTGCAGGATGCCGTAGTCGATGCCATGGCGTTTGGTCAGCATGGTCAGCGTCGCGAACAGGTCGACGTCGCTCGGCGTCATCTGGTTGCGGGCGTTGTAGCCGGTCATGGTATGGAAGCGGCCATGCGTGATCGGCCCGCCTGGCTCGTCGAACTCCATGTCCTCGACCAGGTCGAACGGATAGGCGCGGAAGAATTCCGACCAGTAGGAGTGCGTCACGGCACCGGTCTTGCCGCCGGCCTTGCTGACCTCGGAGAAGATATCGGGCTGCTCGACGCGGAACCGGTTCTCGTTGGACAAGATGCCATGCACCTGCGGCGACACACCGGTGTGGATCGAGGCGTAACAGCAGGCGGAAGTCGACGGCAGCACCGAGCGCATCTTCCAGACCCGCGCCTCGCCGGATTGCACCCAGCCTTCGAGATTGCCCATCAGCCGGCGCCAGTTCCTGTAAGGCACGCCGTCGAGGATGATCAGCAAAAGCTTGGAAGAGACGGGCATTTTGGTAGTGCTCTCGACGTTAGATGATTATGAGCCAAGTCTTTCAGAAATTCCGTGGTTTAGTTCTCGGCTAATCCGCACCATCCTTCCGATATCTTGCGGAACTGTTGGATAGATGCGAGTGCCTCCCTGCTTAGGGTCATGGACGATTATGGGAACGAACCTCCCAATTTTCTGAAGCTGCTCATAGAGTTCGTCGGCCTCAGCGGAAGCAGCATTGGCTTCAGGTTGCGGCGCGCCATTTTGGGCAAGTTCCGAGAATCGCTGCCGAGCCGCGTCGAATCGCTCATTCATTTCCGAAAATTCGGCCGCATCCGAATCGTTGAGAAACGATGGAGGAACAGAAAGTGGAATTCGGTGCGCGACTGGATCGCGCCTTTCTTTGAGTTCGAGATTCCAGTCGGCATACGGAGTTAGAATCCTCTTAAACTCGGAGAAACTGGAGGCCAATTGGAATTTCTTCCCGAACAAATCGACATCGTTGCGGCGCAGCGCCTTTGACGGTTCATCGCCAAATAGATGAATCAAGGTCCAAGCGTAGTTATCAAGCATTCCACGCGTGTGGATATATATGTCGTTAAGAGCTCGCGCGGCCTCAAAAACATCGTCGTGTAACATAGGATCGTTACGATTAGGGGCGATCATGTAGTGTAGCTGGCGAAACGCCCCCCATATCATCCGAGAGCGACGAGCAGCTCCGAAGTTCAGATTGTAGAAGGCATCCTCATTTTTAACTTTGCCACTAAGTTCGACTATCTCTAGCTGAAGGCCTTGAATGGCATCAAGCACATGAAGAGCATGTGTCTCCTGGGCTTCGAAATGCCAATGGGCATCTCTCTCAACGTTCCCTGTTAGAAAACTCTGATAACCTGCAAAATGAGTTTCGTATTCCAGCAATTCGTTTGGTGTCACAACATCGCCCTGAGCGAAGCAACCATTCTAATTCCCCGCGCTCTCCATGCGCCGTCCCTTGATCGCCTTTTCCAGCCAGCCGATCTCCATCTCGGGGACCGATGACAACAGGAGATCGGTATAGGCGTCGAAAGGCGGGGTCAGCACTTTGCTCTTGGAGCCGTAGCGGACCACCTCGCCGCGATACATCACCGCGATCGAATCGGCGATCGACTTCACCGTCGCCAGGTCATGGGTGATGAACAGATAGGCGACGCTTTCCTCCTGCTGCAAGTCGAGCAGAAGCTTCAATATGCCGTGCGCCACCAGCGGATCGAGTGCCGAGGTCACCTCGTCGCAAATGATCAGCTTGGGCTTGGCGGCGAGCGAGCGGGCGATGCAGACACGCTGCTTCTGGCCGCCGGAAAGCTCCGCCGGGTAACGGTCGATGAACCCTTTGCCCATCTCGATCTTGTCGAGCAGTTCGGCGACGCGGGCATCGCGCTGCCTGCCCCGCATGCCGAAATAGAACTCCAGCGGCCTGCCGATGATGGTGCCGACGGTCTGGCGCGGGTTCATCGCCACGTCGGCCATCTGGTAGATCATCTGCAGCTGGCGAAGGTCCTCCTTCGGTCGGTCGGCGAGCCGGTTGGCCAGCGGCCGCCCATCGAAGGTGACGGTTCCCTGTTCTGGCGGCAACAGACCGGTAATGGCGCGCGCCAGCGTCGACTTGCCGGAGCCGGATTCGCCGACGACGGCCAATGTCTGGCCCGGATAGATGTCGACCGAGACGTTCTTCAGCACCTTGACGTGGCCGCCGCCATAAGCCGCGGTGACGTTCTTCACCGACAGGAACGGACTGGTACCCGGCTTCTGCTCGGCATGTTCGATCTCATGCACCGACACCAGCGCGTTGGTGTATTCCTGGCGCGGCTCCTTGATGATCTGGCGGGTGCCGCCCCATTCGACCAGCCTGCCATGGCGAAGCACCATGATCTCGTCCGAAACCTGGGCGACCACGGCAAGGTCGTGGGTGATGTAGAGTGCCGCCACATGCGTGTCGCGGATGGCGTCCTTGATCGCCGCCAGTACGTCGATCTGCGTCGTCACGTCGAGCGCGGTGGTCGGTTCGTCGAAGACGATGAGGTCCGGCTCGGAACACAGCGCCATCGCCGTCATCACGCGCTGCAGCTGGCCGCCCGAGACCTGGTGCGGAAACCGCTCGCCGATAGTTTCCGGGTTCGGCAGGCTGAGCTTCTTGAACAGCGCGACCGCGCGCTTCTCGGCCTCGGCCCGCGTTGCCGTGCCGTGCAGCAAGGTGGCTTCCACCACCTGGTCCATCAGCCTGTGCGCCGGGTTGAAGGCGGCGGCCGCCGACTGCGCGACATAGCAGACCTCGCGGCCGCGCAATTTGCGAAAACCTTGCTTGCCGCCCTTGAGGATGTCGCGGCCGTTGAGGATCACCTCGCCGCCGGTGATGCGCACGCCGCCGCGGCCATAGCCCATCGCCGACAGGCCGATGGTCGATTTGCCGGCGCCGGATTCGCCGATCAGGCCGAGCACCTTGCCTTTCTCCAGCGTCAGCGAGACGTCGTGGACCAGCACGATGTTCTTCGGCGGCTCTCCGGGCGGATACACCGTGGCCTCGATGCGCAGGTTGCGGATGTCGAGCAGCACGCCCGGTTTCGCTTGCCCGGGCTTCGCTTTGCTGTCAGCCATCACCCGCGTCCTCCCTTCAGGCTCGTCGTGCGGTTGAGTATCCAGTCGGCGACCAGGTTGACCGAGATCGCCAGCGCCGCGATCGCCGCGGCCGGGATCAGCGCGGCGGCTATGCCGAACACGATGCCGTCCTTGTTTTCCTTGACCATGCCGCCCCAATCGGCATCCGGCGGCTGCACGCCCAGCCCCAGAAAGGACAGCGTCGACAGGAACAGCACGGCATAGATGAAGCGCAGGCCGAGTTCGGAGACCAGCGGCGACAGCGCATTGGGCAGGATCTCGCGGAAAATGATCCAACCGCTGCCTTCGCCGCGCAGTTTGGCGGCCTCGACATAGTCCATGACGTTGATGTCGACGGCGACGGCGCGCGACAGGCGATAGACGCGGGTCGAGTCGAGAATGCCCATGACCAGGATCAGCGTCACCAGGTTGGTCGGCAGAACGGAGAGCACGACCAAGCCCATGATCAGCGTCGGGATCGACATCAGGAGGTCGACAAGGCGCGACAGAAGCGTGTCGAACCAGCCGCCGAATACTGCCGCCGAGAAGCCGAGTATGGCGCCGAGCGAGAAGGACAACGCGGTGGCCAGCACCGCGATGAACAGGGTGATGCGGGCGCCGTAGATCATGCGCGATAACAGATCGCGGCCGAGATTGTCGGTGCCCAGCCAATGCATCGCCGACATGGGTTCCCAGACGTCGCCGACGATCTCGCCATTGTCATGCGGTGCGATCCATGGCGCGAAGACTGCCGCCAAGACGAACAGTGCCGTCAGTACGATGCCGATCAGCGCCGGGATGGGGATGCGTTTTATGTCGAGCATGACCGCCCCCTCACTTTGGATGCCGCAGGCGCGGATTGGCGACGATGGCAGCTATGTCCGCGATGATGTTGAGGCTGATGTAGACGGCGGCGAAGATCAGGCCGACCGCCTGCACCACCGGCACGTCGCGTTTGGTGACATGATCGACGAGATATTGTCCCATGCCGGGATAGACGAAGATCACCTCGACCACGACGACACCGACGATGAGATAGGCGAGGTTGAGCATGACGACGTTGATGATCGGCGCGATCGCATTGGGGAAGGCATGCTTGCGGATGACGTTGAACGCCGACAGGCCCTTCAGTTCCGCCGTCTCGACATAGGCCGACTGCATGACGTTGAGGATCGCGGCGCGCGTCATGCGCATCATGTGCGCCAGCACCACCAGCGTCAGCGCGGCCGCAGGCAGGGCGATCGCCTGCATGCGCTCGCCGAACGGCATGCCGTCATAGACGGTCGAGATGCCCGGGAAGATCTGCCATTTCACGGCAAAGAAATAGACGAGCACATAACCGATGAAGAATTCGGGAAAGGAGGTCGACGCAAGCGCCAGTCCGGAGATCAGCTTGTCGACCCAGCCATTGCGGTAGCGCACTGCGATCAGGCCGAGGATGATCGCCAGCGGCACGGCGACGACCGCCGCCCAGAAAGCGAGAAAGAGCGTGTTCCACAGCCGGCCCTTGATCGACGTGGCGATGTCTTGGCCGCTCGACATCGCGGTGCCGAGATCGCCGGTCAGCACACCGCCGAGCCAGTGGAAATACCTGATATAGGCCGGATTGTTCAGCCCGAGCTGTTCACGCAGATTGGCAAGCGACTCCGGCGTCGCCGATTGTCCGAGAATGGCTTGCGCGACGTCGCCGGGCAGGATTTGGGTGCCGGCGAAGATCAGGACCGATATGGCCAACAGAAGGAGGATGCCCAGCGCGATGCGCTGGGCAATTAGTTTCAGGACGGGTGAAGACATATCCGCAAAGCCGGACTCAGGCCTGCAGCCAGCACTTCGCGAGGGCGTAGCCGTTCATCAGTTCCTGGTGTGGATCGTCCACCCAGCCATCGACCTTGGCACCGGTCGCGTCGATGAATTGGTTGAACATCGGCAGGATCAGGCCGCCTTCGTCGCGTACCAGGACAGCCATGTCGTGGTACATCTGCTTGCGCTTGGCCTCATCGAGTTCGGCGCGGGCGGCCAGCACCATCTTGTCGAAGTCCGGACGCTTGAAGCGCGTGTCGTTCCAGTCAGCAGTCGACAGATAGGCTGTCGAGTACATCTGGTCCTGCGTCGAGCGACCGCCCCAGTAGGAGGCGCAGAAGGGCTGCTTGTTCCAGACCTCGTTCCAATAGCCGTCGCCGGGCTCGCGCTTGAGCTCGATCTTGATGCCTGCCTTTGCAGCGCTTTGCTGGAAGAGCTGGGAGGCGTCCACCGCGCCCGGGAAAGCGACGTCCGACGTCCTCAGCAGCACGGCGCCGTCATGACCCGACTTCTTGTAGTGGAACTTGGCCTTGTCGGGATCGTACTTGCGCTGCTCGATCTCCGTGAACAGCGGATAGGACGAATTGATCGGGAAGTCGTTGCCGAGCGAGCCGTAGCCGCGCAGCACCTTGTTCAGCATCTCCTCGCGGTCGATCGCCAGCTTCAGCGCCATCCTGAGGTCGTTGTTGTCGAACGGCGCCGTGTTGCAATGCATGATGAACACATAGTGGCCGGGGCCGGCGTGATTGCGGATGGTGACGCCCGGCACACGCTTGATCAGGTCGACGATCTTCGGCTCGACGCGGTTGATCATGTTGACCTGGCCGCCCTGCAGCGCCGCCGTGCGCGCCGTCGCATCGTTGATGACGATGATCTCGATCTGGTCGGCATGGCCCATCTTGTCGCCTTGCCAATAATTGGCGAAACGCTCGCCGCCGTGGCGCACGCCGGGCTCATTGGTGGTGACCTTATAGGGGCCGGCCGAGATGCCGGCATCGGCTTTGTCTTTGCCGCCGTTGGGCTGCACGATCAGGTGGTAATCGCTGAGCAGGTAGGGAAGGTCGGCGTTGGCCTCCTTCAGCGTCAGCACCACTTCCTTGCCGTTGGCCTTGATGGTCTCGATGCCTTTCATGTAGCCGAGCGCGCCCGATTTCGACTTCTCGTCCGAATGGCGCTCCAGCGTGGCGGCCACGTCCTCGGCTGTCACCGTCTTGCCGTTGTGGAATTCGACCCCATCACGGATCTTCAGCGTCCAGACCTTGGCGTCGTCCGACGAGCCGATCTCCTCGGCGATGCGGTTCTCGAGCTTGCCCTCAGGCGACAGCTCGACGATCAGTTCGCCCCACATCTTGCCGAAGGCGAACGGCACCTGCGTCATGAACAGCGCGGGGTCGAGGCTGTTGGTGGATTCGCCGCCGACAAGGCCGGCCTTCAACGTGCCGCCCTTGACCGGTCCCGCCGCGCGTGCCGCACTTGAAAGCAGCGAGTTGGCGAAGGTCGCGGTGACACCGAGCGCTGCCGCCCGACCGAGAAAATCACGACGGCTCAGTTTGCCGGACGCAACGCGCCGGCTAAGGAATTCCAGTTCGTTTGACATTTTGAGTTCCTCACTCTGTTGGTCCGACTCTGCGGTCGATTTTCTTGCTTCTTGTAAGGGGAATAATGACCGCAAGGGAAAGCGGTAAGCAAGACCGAATGCGACATGCCGTGGCGTAAATCGCACGTCGCAATTGGACCAACGGCTTCAGCACTCAAAGAAACGCACGCGGAATCTTTTCTTCGAAAATGCGCTCAAAAACGAGCGTTTCGCCCTCGAAGGCTTCGATTCTGGCACTGACGATGAAGTTTTGCACATCCGATCGCATTTCGGCGGTTGTTTCGGTGCGCACCGACCATCCATTTCGCGACAGGGCCTGCGTCCAGTGCGTCTTTCCCGTGGCTGACGACGGATCGTCAGGATGGATCGTCCAGATCTCGCGCGCGATGCTGCCATTGGCCAGCCCATGGTCGAGATCCCGCACTTCGCCGAAATCATCCGTTATGGAAAGCGTCACTATTCCGGTCTTTTCGTCGCGATCGACGTGGCGCTCCGAACTGGCAGGCCGGATCGTTTTTGTCGCCCAGGGAGTGGCGCCTTCGGGCTCGGCGAACGCCACTTCGTCGCCTGTCGCCAGGGGCCGCAGCGGCAGAGCTAGAGTCGCTGTCGACAGGGTGAGTTGGACTGGCTCCGGTGAAGGCCAGATCATCGGCCAATAGGCGTTCGACACGGCAATGCGCAGGCGGTGGCCGGCCGGCACGCGGTAAGCGCATTGGTCGAGCACCACGCGCGCCGACACGGTTTCGCCGGGCACCAGGGCTTGCGGGAATTCATGCGAGTTGCGGTGTGTCAGGTTGAGCACGCCGTAGGAAATCAGCTCCGAGGCGCCATCTGGGTGCACGTCGCAGAGCCGGACCGCGATGTTGGCCTGCGGGCGGTCGGAGGAGACCCGCACCTCGACTTCCGGCGCGCCGACGATGTCGATCGCTTCAGTGAGTTGCGGCTGGTCGAAACAAACCGACAGCGCATCGTCGGGGCGCTGGTCGCCCGGCAGTTCGGGGCCGAAGGTGAACGGGAAATATTCGCCGCCGGCCATCCCGCAATTCAGCGGCGAGGCGACGATGGCTGGTTTGCCGCCTGCCGGGATCAATTCGATCGCTTGCGCCTTGATGTGGGGTGACGGCCACTCCTGCTCCGCCACCCAACGGCCCGGCCGCTCCGGGTGCCAGCGAGCGGGACGCACGCTGTCCATCACATAGGCACGGTATGCCGGGTCGGCCTCGACGCCGGTGTCGATACCTTTCAACCAGCGGTCCCACCAGCGCAGCGCTTCCTGCAGGAAGCCGATGGCGGGCTTGGGCGCCGCATAATGGGGGTATTTGTGGATCCAGGGGCCGACGATGCCCTTGACCGGCGCACCGATGTTGCTGACGAGATGCGAGATGGTGTTGCGGTAGCCGTCATGCCAGCCGCCGATCGACAGCACGGCGGCCTTGACGGCGGAAAAATCCTCGCAGATCGAGCCGCGTTTCCAATAGGCGTCGCGGTGCTGGTGGCTGAGCCAGAGTGGAGCCAGAAAAGTCTGGTTCTCCAGCCGGTTGAGCCACAGGTCGCGCCAACGGTTGTCGCCGGCAATCAGCGGGTCCGGCGGCCGTGACGAATAGGACAGCATCGTCGAGGCCCAGCCGAAATTCTCGATCAGCAGGCAGCCGCCCTTGTAGTGGATGTCGTCGGCGTAACGGTCGACCGTCGAGCACAGGCTGATCACCGCCTTCAGCGCCGGCGGCTGCTTGGCCGCCACCTGCAGGCAGTTGAAGCCGCCCCAGGAGATGCCCATCATGCCGACATTGCCGTTGCACCAGGGCTGGCTTGCAGCCCAGGCAATCACGTCGCAGGCGTCCTGCAATTCCTGCTCGGAATATTCGTCGTCCATCAGCCCTTCGGAATCGCCGTTGCCGCGCATATCGACGCGGATCGCGGCGTAGCCATGGCCGGCGAAATAGGGATGCGTCAGCTGATCGCTAAAGATGGTGCCGTCGCGCTTGCGATAGGGCAGGTGCTCGAGAATGACGGGCACCGGGTCGTCGCCGGCATCCTCCGGCATCCACACCCGCGCCGACAGCCGGCAGCCGTCGGGCATGACGATGCCCATGTCCGGGAATTCGACGACCTTGCGGGGAAATTCGGTGACGGTTTTCATGGTCAGCATAACGCCCCGCGGCAACGCCACTTTCAATCGCCATTCGCGACTGGAGCAGCGAAAAATGCGACCTGTGCCCAGTCCGCTCCACACCCTCAATTCAGCGGAATGTCGTTGTCGGCCTTGCTCTCCTGATAGGCCTCAGACAATTCATCGTAGCGCGCCGAAATCCTGCCGATGCGTGCTTCCAGCCGTTGGCGCTCGGCCTCGGGCAGCGCCCGCACCAGCCGGCGGATCGAAAAGCTCTTCCAATAGGCGTTCTCGGCATTGTAGCCGCCGGGATCGAGAGTGAAGACCTCTTTAAGGATCTTCAGATCGTGCGGGATGGCGAAGCTGTCGCGCGAATCCTCGTGGCTGAACAGATAGTAGAAATTGTCGAAGCCGGTCCAGGTGATCGCCGACAGGCAGAGCGAGCAGGGTTCGTGTGTGGCGAGAAAAATGGCGTCAGCAGTGTCGACGCGCTCCGCCTTAGGCATTTCGTAGAAGCGTTTCAGGCAATGCACCTCACCGTGCCAGAGCGGGTTCTCCATCTCGTTGTTGGTTTCGGCCAGCACTAGCGAACGGTCGTCCTTGCGCAGGATCGCCGCGCCGAACAGCTTGTTGCCGAGGGCGACACCATCGGCCGTTTTCGGCACGATGTCGTGCTCGATCACATCGAGCAGGCGGTCGATCAGCGAAATGTCGGTCATGACCGGGTCTCGTCAGGGAGATGAATCTCGTAGGGGTGCGAGAAATGGAACTCCTCGAGATTGGAGCCGTCGCCGCCACGGTCGACGATCACGAAATCCTGAGGCTCGCCGAGTGGCGTCAGCACGCCGTGCCAAAGATTGCGCCGGTAGTTGATGCCTTGCCCGGGCGCGGTGATGAAGGCTTGCGGCTCGCCCGGCCCCTCGGCACCATCATGGCAGACGACGACCAGGAACGGCCGCGGCGACAGCGGGATGAAGGCCTGGCTGCCGAAGGGGTGCCGCTCGACCATCGTCAGTTTCAGCGGCAATTCGTATGGCGTGCCGCGCACCATCGAGATCAGCACGCGCCCGTTCGGCCCCGTCGCTTCGGCGGTGGCGAGATCGTGGTAGCGCTCGGCCTTGCCGCCATTGATCGGGTAATGGTTGTCGCCGCTCATGTCGATGACGTCGCCGAATGCGGCAAAGCTCTCGCGGGTCAGCGGCCGCGCGACGATGCGGGTCACGGCGCCCGCCTTGCGATACCGGCGCCGCCGAGCTTGGCGTGGCGGTTGACGTCCTTGTAGAGCAAATAGCGGAATTTTCCCGGGCCGCCGGCATAGCAGGCCTGCGGGCAGAAGGCGCGTAGCCACATATAATCGCCAGCCTCGACCTCGACCCAGTCCTGGTTGAGCCGATAAACCGCCTTGCCCTCCAACACGTAGAGGCCGTGCTCCATGACATGGGTCTCGGCGAAAGGAATGACGGCGCCCGGCTCGAGCGTGACGATGGTCATGTGCATGTCGTGGCGCATATCGTTCGGATCGACGAAACGCGTCGTCGCCCAGCGGCCTTCGGTACCGGGCATCGGTGACGGCGCGATCTCCTGTTCGTTGGTGAAGAAGGCTTCCGGCGCTTCGATGCCGTCGACGGCTTCGTAAGCCTTGCGAATCCAGTGGAAGCGGACATCGGCCTTGCTTTCGTTGCGAACCGTCCAGCCGCTCGCCGGCGGCAGGAAGGCAAAGCCGCCCGGCCTTAGATTATGCTTTTTGCCGGCAACCAGGACCGTCAACTCGCCTTCGACCACGAACAGCGCACCCTCGGCGCCTTCGTCCGGTTCCGGCCGATCGCTGCCGCCACCAGGCGCGACCTCCACAATATATTGCGAAAACGTCTCGGCGAACCCGGACAGCGGCCGCGACAATATCCAGACGCGGGTCTTGTCCCAGAACGGCAGAGCGCTGGTGACGATGTCCTGCATCACGCCTTTGGGGATAACGGCATAGGCATCGGTGAAGACGGCGCGGCCGGTCAGCAGCTCGCTCTGTCCGGAATGGCCGCCTTGCGGCGCGTAATAGGTTCGCTCGGGCATCCTGATCGTATCCATGGGTTCAAACCTATTGCGGTAACATATCCCTGAGGCGGAGCAGCGCGATGCGCTCGACCTGTTTGCAGGCGGTCTCGAATTCAACGCTGCGGCTGTTGCCGATGCGCGCCTCGAATTCCGCCAGGATCGCCTCCTTGGTCTTGCCCTTCACCGCGATGATGAAGGGGAATCCGAAAGTGGTGACGTAGGCGGCGTTGAGCTTGGAGAACAGTTCGCGCTCCTTGTCGGTTAACGCGTCTAGGCCGGCCGAGGCCTGTTCCCGGGTCGATTCCGCTGTCAGCCGCCTGGCGCTGGCCAGCTTGCCGGCAAGGTCGGGATGGGCGTTGAGCACGCCGAGCCGTTCGGTCTCGCTGGCGGAGCGGAAGACGCGGCAGAGCGCATTGTGCAGGCCACCCGAACTGTCGTGCGCCGGGCCCAGTTCCAGCTCATAGGCGCGTTCGGCGATCCACGGCGAATGCTCGAAAACGCCGCCGAACGTGTGGACGAACGTCTCGAACTCCATCTTCGAGGGCCTGAGCGCCGGCGGCTGGTAGGGATGGTTCTCTTGCCAATGGTGGGCGATGTCGATGCGTCGCGCGAGCCAGACCCTGTCGTGCGACTTCACATAATCGACGAAGCGCTTCAGCGCCGCCACGCGGCCCGGGCGCCCGACCAGCCGGCAATGCAGGCCGATGTTCATCATGCGCGGCCGGCCTGCCTTGCCTTCGGCGCACAGCGTGTCGAAACTGTCTTTCAGGTAGGCAAAGAACTGGTCCCCCGAGTTGAAACCTTGCGGCGTGGCGAAGCGCATGTCGTTGGCGTCGAGCGTGTAGGGGATGATGAGCTGGCTGCCGCCGGCATGCTCGAACCAATAGGGCAGTTCGTCGTCATAGGTATCAGACACGTAGTCGAAGCCGCCTTCTTCGGCCACCAGACGCACCGTGTTGACCGAAGTGCGGCCCGTGTACCAGCCGGTCGGGCGCTCGCCCGTCACCTCGTAATGCAGGCGGATCGCCGCTTCGAGATCACGGCGCTCATCCTCGGCGCTGTGGTCCCGATAGTCGATCCATCTCAGCCCATGCGAGGCTATTTCCCAGCCGGCTTCCTGCATCGCGGCGACCTGGTCTGGCGAGCGCGCAAGCGCGGTGGCAACGCCATAGCAGGTCACCGGCACCTCAGCCTCGCTGAACAGGCGATGGAGCCGCCAGAAGCCGGCGCGGGCACCGTACTCGTAGATCGATTCCATGTTCCAGTGGCGCTGGCCCACCCAGGGTGCGGCGCCGACGATCTCCGACAGGAAGGCCTCCGAGGCCTTGTCGCCATGCAGCACGCAGTTCTCGCCGCCCTCTTCGTAGTTGACGACGAACTGTACGGCCACATGCGCACCGCCAGGCCATTTCGGATCCGGCGGATTGGCTCCGTAGCCGCGCATGTCCCTGGTGTAACGCATCGTCCCTCCCGCTGGGCATGGCCCGAAGTATGATTAGGATATCGAAAGGACCGCTCGCGCATTCCCCCGAAAATTTTTGAAAGTGTTTTTGTCGCACTCCGCTCGACCGGGACTTATGCATCGCCTTTAATTGGCGCACAATTCATCAGTGTTGTTCACTGTAGCGGGCAGTTCATTCGTATTGGACCAGTTCGTTCGCATTGGAATGGGAGGCGGCCAATGGCAGAAACGTCGAAAGCCGATGGCGGGCGCCTGACGACCCATGTTTTGGACACGGCGACCGGCAAGCCGGCGGCCGGCCTGTCGATCGCGCTGTATCGCCTCGATGGCCATGCGCGGACACATCTGAAGACCGTCGTCACCAATGCCGATGGCCGTTGCGACGCGCCGTTGCTGGCGGGAGGCGAGTTCCGCATCGGCGAGTACGAACTGGTATTTGCCGCCGGCGACTATCTGCGAGGTTTGGGAACGGATTTGCCGGAGCCGGCCTTTCTCGACAGTGTGCCGATCCGCTTCGGCATGGCCGAGCCGGTGCACTATCACGTACCGCTGCTCGTTTCGCCCTATGGCTATTCGACGTACAGGGGGAGCTGAGGCATGGCCAAGGTCAAGATCCGTAACGACATCCGCTTCATTCTCAATGGTGGGGACGTCGTGCTTTCGTCGGTGGCCCCGGATGCGACCTTGCTCGACTGGCTGCGGCTCGACCGCTCGCTGCGCGGCACAAAGGAAGGCTGCGCCGAGGGCGATTGCGGCGCCTGCACCGTGCTGGTCGGCAAGCTCTCGGCCGGTGGCGGGCTGGTCTATGAAAGCGTCAACGCCTGCATTCGCTTCCTGGGTTCGCTCGACGGCACCCATGTCGTCACCGTCGAGCATCTGCGTGGCGAGCCAGGCCAGTTGCACCCGGTGCAGCAGGCGATGGTCGATTTCCACGGCTCGCAATGCGGTTTCTGCACGCCGGGCTTCATCATGTCGCTTTACGGTCTGTGGATGAAATCACCAGATCCGTCGAACGAGGCGATAGAAAAAGCCTTGCAAGGCAATCTCTGCCGCTGCACCGGCTATGAGGCAATCATGCGCGCCGCCCGCGCCATTTCCAGCTACGGGAACGCGGCGAAGGACCCGCTGGCCGCGGAGCGCAAGGCGATCACGGCCAGGCTCGAGGCCATGCATGACGGCGCCCGTGTCGAGATCGGCACCGGCAAGGCGCGGTTCGTCGTGCCGGCTGACGTTGATGATTTCGCCGCCGTGCTGGAGAAGGAACCTGGCGCCACCATCGTTGCCGGCTCGACCGACGTCGGCCTGTGGGTGACCAAGCATATGCGCGACATCTCGCCGGTGATCTTCATCGGCGATCTCGACGGGCTTTGCACCATTTCCGAAGACAAGGACGTCATCACCATCGGCGCCGGCGTTACTTACTCCGAAGCCTTCTCGACGCTCGCCAAACGCATCCCGGCGCTGGGACCGTTGTTCGATCGCATCGGCGGCGAACAGGTGCGCAACATGGGCACCATCGGCGGCAACATCGCCAATGGCTCACCGATCGGCGACACGCCGCCGCCGATGATTGCACTAGGCGCACGGCTGACACTGCGCAAGGGCAACAAGCGGCGCACGATCCCGCTGGAAACCTTCTTCATCGCCTATGGCAAGCAGGACCGGCAGCCTGGCGAATTCGTCGAGGCCGTTCACGTACCTGTACCGGCCAAGGGAACAAAGTTTGCCGTCTACAAGATCACCAAGCGCCGCGATGAAGACATCACGGCGGCGCTCGGCGCCTTTTTCCTGACCTTGGCCAAGGACGGCACGGTCGCGGACATCCGGATCGCCTATGGCGGCATGGCGGCAACGCCGAAGCGGGCTGCGGCCGTCGAAAAAGCGCTGCTCGGCAAGCCGTGGAGCGAACAGACGGTTGAAGCGGCGATGGCAGAGTATCCCAAGGATTTCACGCCCCTCACCGATATGCGGGCTTCGGCCGAGTACCGGGCGCTGGCGGCGCGCAACCTTTTGCTGCGCTTCTTCGCCGAGACCAGCGGCTCGAAAGAGCCGATCCAGGTTTCAAGGCATGAGGCGGCGTGATGAACAAGCACGCCACGTCAAACCTCAAGGCTGAAAAGATCGCCGGCGGTGTCGCCACCGACCAGCGCCACGATTCCGCGCATAAGCATGTCAGCGGCACGGCGGTCTATATCGACGATATGCCGGAACCGGCGGGCACGCTGCATGGCTGCCTCGGGCTTTCGACTGCAACGCATGCCACGATCGTCAAGATGGACCTGTCGGCGGTGCGTACTGCCGCCGGCGTCGTCGATGTGCTGACGGCAAAGGATGTTCCTGGCGAAAACGACATCTCGCCGACCGGCCGTCACGACGAGCCGGTGCTGGCCGACGACAAGGTGCAGTTCCACGGTCAGCCGATCTTCTGCGTCATTGCCGAAACCCGCGAGCAGGCACGCCGAGCCACCAGACTAGTCCGGGTCGAATACAAGGAATTGCCTTTCGTCACCGATATTGGCGAGCTTGATCCGAAGGAGCACAAGCTCGTCACGCCGCCTCTGACCCTGAAGCGCGGCGATGCGGCCGCCGCGATCAAGGCAGCGCCGCGCCGGCTGAAAGGAGAAATGCGCATCGGTGGCCAGGAGCATTTCTATCTCGAAGGCCACATTGCCATGGCCGTACCCGGCGAGGACCAGGACGTCACCATCTATTCCTCGACCCAGCATCCGAGTGAAATCCAGCACATGGTCAGCCATGCGCTCGGCGTGCCGAGCAACGCCGTCACGGTGGAAATCCGCCGCATGGGCGGCGGCTTCGGCGGCAAGGAAACGCAAGGCAATCAGTTTGCGGCATTGGTAGCGATCGCCGCCAAGAAGCACCATCGCGCGGTAAAAATCCGTCCCGACCGCGACGACGACATGATCGCCACCGGCAAGCGACACGATTTCCTCGTCGACTACGAAGTCGGCTTCGACGATGACGGCAATGTTCTCGGCGTCGATTTCATGTTCGCGGCGCGCTGCGGTTTCTCGGCGGATCTGTCCGGACCCGTCACCGACCGCGCTCTGTTCCATTGCGACAACACCTATTTCTGGCCGGCGGTGCATGCGCAATCGGCGCCGCTCTACACCAACACCGTGTCGAACACAGCTTTCCGCGGTTTCGGCGGCCCGCAAGGCATGGTCGGCGCCGAACGCGTCATCGATGAGGTTGCCTTTGCCGTCGGCAAGGATCCGCTCGAAATCCGTAAAAAGAATTTTTACGGCACCAGCGACCGTAACGTCACGCCCTACCACCAGACGGTCGAGGACAATATCATCCACCGCATTGTCGCCGAACTGGAGCAGAGCGCCAGCTACGCGCGGCGGCGGCGCGAGATATCGGCCTTTAACGCCAACAGCCGTTTCATCAAGCGCGGCCTGGCGCTGACGCCGGTCAAGTTCGGCATTTCGTTCACCGCCACGCATTACAATCAGGCCGGTGCGCTGGTGCATGTCTATACCGATGGTTCGGTGCATCTGAACCATGGCGGCACCGAGATGGGCCAAGGCCTTTATGTCAAGGTCGCGCAGGTGGTGGCGGAAGAGTTCCAGATCGACCTCGACCAGGTGAAGATCACCGCGACCACCACCGGCAAGGTGCCGAACACCTCCGCCACGGCAGCCTCGTCCGGCACCGATCTCAACGGCATGGCGGCACGGAACGGTGCGCGGCAAATCAAGGACCGGCTTATCGACTTCGCCGCCGAGAGATACCAGGTACCGCGCGACCAGGTGCTGTTCCTGCCCAACCGGGTCCGTATCGGCAACCAGGAGATCGCCTTCGCCGACCTCGTCAAGCAGGCCTATATGGCGCGCATTCAGCTCTCGGCGGCCGGTTTCTACAAGACGCCGAAAATTCACTGGGATCGCGACAAGGGCGAAGGCCGTCCTTTCTACTATTTCGCCTATGGCGCCTCGTGCTCTGAAGTCTCGGTCGACACGCTGACCGGCGAGTACATGGTCGAGCGCACCGACATCCTGCACGAGACCGGCCGCTCGCTGAACCGCGCCATCGACCTCGGCCAGGTCGAGGGTGGCTTCATCCAGGGCATGGGTTGGCTGACCACGGAGGAATTGTGGTGGGACACCAAAGGGCAGCTGCGCACCCATGCACCGTCGACCTACAAAATCCCGCTTGCCTCCGACCGGCCGAAAATTTTCAACGTGACGCTGGCCGACTGGTCGGAAGCGGGCGAGCCGACGATCCATCGCTCCAAGGCGGTCGGCGAGCCGCCATTCCCGCTGGCAATGTCCGTGCTGCATGCATTGTCGGACGCGGTGGCAAGCGTCGCCGATCACAGGATCTGCCCGCGTCTTGATGCCCCGGCAACGCCGGAGCGCGTGCTGATGGCGATCGAGCGCCTGAAAGCCGAGGCCTGAGTCCGGCAAAACGTGCAAACCGGGCTGAGAAACTCTATATTTCCCGCACGGGAATGCGAATGATGATGTCGAAAGTACAAAGCCTGAAAGCCTTTCTAGGCCAAACCGGTCGGGTTGCCCTGGTCGAGGTGGCCGGCACCAAAGGCTCGACGCCACGCGAGAAGGGCGCCTTCATGCTGGTCTCGCAGGCTGGGCTTTTCGGAACCATTGGCGGTGGCCAGCTTGAGTTTATGGCCATCGACAAGGCTAGGCAGATGCTTTTCTCCCCCCTTGAGGGGGAGATGGCCGCGCAGCGGTCAGAGGGGGTCGGCAGAGGCAGTGCGCGACCCAAAACAGGGCCGAGCACTGCCGCGGCGGGCCCCCCCCCCCCCGGGGCCCCCCCCCCCCCCCCCCGGCCCCCCCCGCCCCCCGGGGCCCGCCCCCCCCCCCCCCCGCCCCCTCCCCCCCCCCGCGGCGGCCGCGCCCCCCCCCGCGGGTGCAGT